>JALUTL010000415.1 GCA_027016475.1 Candidatus Heimdallarchaeota archaeon | reverse complement strand
TGTTCATTCCCCAAGAATGGCCAAGCAGTGTCAGCCATTTTTAATCAAAAATGATGGGAGTTCAGGAAGTATTTTCGACAATAAGAGTTTATAAATTGCCTCTCCATTTTCCCCATTTGTGGGGATGGTGATTGCTTGACCTTCAATGGACAATGTAAAAGCCTTGAATCCTTTGTCGCTCCCCCAATGCCATGCACAATTCTTCCCACTAATTGAATCAAGCCCAATCCCCAACCCTCATTCCATGGCATCTCCGACAACCACTTGTGGTGCAGTCATCATTTTCCATTTCTCTCTGTCTACGTTCATAAGATGATGCAAGAAAGTAGAGTAATCAACAATACAGGACCACATAGTCCCTGCAACATTTCCCCATTTTGGCATTCTCTTGTAATATTCAATCATTTCCGGACGAAATTTTCGTTCCTCATCAACAAATTTCCTTCCGAATCATGAGGTTTGCAGAAATTGTCATGTGAGAGCAACTCAGGCAGAAGTGCGGAATGATTCATTTGAAGTGGGGTGTATATTTTTTCCTTGAGTAGACGAAAGGTTTCTTTTTCGCAGAGTTTCGTGATGACGTGTGATAAACATATCCTTCTCCACTATAGTGCCATTTTTCACCAAGAGAGAATTCGAATTCCAATTCACCATCCCATTTCCAATTAGGCCATCCTGTTTGATGTGACAGGACATGTCTTGCAGTAAGTTGATCGATACGTGGATCATTGAGATAGGGTTTGTCAAGATAGGAACTCAATGGGCAGTCGAGCTCAATGACGCCTTCATCAACCAATTTGAGGACGAGATAGGCGAAAACGGGTTTTGTCAGGCTTGCAACGCGAAACGATGTATGTTCCGTGACGGTGCATTTTTCCATCTGCATCCGTAGGTTGCAAAATACTTTCGAGACCCATCTGTTACTCCAATTGCAACACCTGGCACATTATTCACTGCGAGGATTTCAGTTATTTCCTTGTCTTCAATGTGAGTAAGGCTTTTTATCAGATCCATAACGCTCCAACTGCCCAATCCTTAAAAAAACATTTAACTTGGCAGTTTAAGTGCAAGAGGTGAACAGTTTGGTCGGATACCAAAATCTGTTCCAATGTACTTATCCTGCTATACTTCCAGAAACATTGTGTATGGGTTTATTTCCAACGATGGTACGCAGGATGGCCTTCATGAACGGCAACGAAAACTCCTCTGCATGTTGCGGTGATTTTTCCGTCAGCATACATTTCGGCATCAACCACGACTTTGTCACCGTCAACCTCTACAGGCTTTGCCTTGACTATCAAGGTTGGACCGAACGGTGTCGGTCTTTTGAGTTTTACATGAAACTCTGCTGTTACGGTCGATGGAAATTCCTTGTCTGGATTTCTCTTGAACAGTTCGGTTGCGGCGCACCAATTGCTGTGGCAATCGAACAAAGCGCCTATGATACCTCCATTGACAACACCGTCAAAGGCTTGGTATTCTGGTTTTGGTGTGAACCGCAGCACAAATTCGTCGTTTTCCCAATAGCTTTTGATTTGGAGGCCTTTTGGATTTTTTGGGCCGCATCCAAAGCATATTCCTTCAGGCCCATATTTGTCTTGAACTGCAATTTTGTTTTCCATAATTGCATCTGCGACTTATGCTATTTGAAGGAAATGGACATGGATGCCCCAATTTGGCAACTCGTTTGAATGATTATGGCAACTGGAACCAATGGCATCGTCACTCTTTTAACTTCAGTATTGTGGATGATTTGGTAAATGAGTTCACAACGGCTCTATGTCCTTTCGTTTGTTGTTCAAAGCGTTTTGGCAATGGTTTTTTTGGATCATGTAGATGGTTTTGTGTTTTTGGAAGTGGGTTACAACGTTTTGGTGCTAGGGACGCCATTGTATGTTGATACTGGGCTGCATGGGATTTTCAATTACTTTCCTGCTGCGTTTATACCCGTTTTGGCTGGGCAGTATTTCTATTACCTGATGGGATTGGAGAATCTGATGCTTGCCCGTTTGTTCCTCAAGATTCCAATCGTTTTGGGCAACCTGTATTTGGCAAGGTTGGTTTCATCTTATTGCAATGCAAAAGGAATGGAGGAACGACTTATTTTGCACATTGAAACAATTCTTCTTTTCAATCCCTTAAGTCTCTATGTGGGGGTGATTAAGGGACAGTTTGATGTGTTTGTCGCCATTTGTTTAGTGAAGTGTTGGTGGACATTCCAAGATGGGCAGATGTCACGCGCTGGTTTTTGGGGAGGGCTGGCCTTCATGTTGAAGGTTTATGGTGCTTTTCTTCCATATTTTGTTGGAATATCCCTTCTTAAGGACAATATCCGCCAATTTTTTCTGTTTGTGAGCGGTGTGTTGACATCATTGGCAATTTTTTTGGTTCCAATTCTTTTCACAGAGTTTGACGGTTTGATTCAGCATGCAGTTCTGTTTCATCTGGACAGACATCCCAACGGCTTTTCCATTCCTGCTTATCTTTATTACTCTGCCGATTTTCTTTTCTCTGATTCGGTGTTTGAAGCTGCAACTTTGGTGATTGTCTGGACAAGCACTTTGATATTGGTGTTCTGCTTGGCCTATTTGACCTTTCATGTTTTGCAGGAAGATACCAATGATCACTTGCTGTTGATTACCCTGAAGTTTTTCCTTGTGTTTTTTGTCTTGAACAAAGTATTTTGGCTGCAATATGCACTGTCCCCATTGACTCTCTTCTTTTTGTTGGACAGAGATTGGAAAGCTGAGGAACTAAGGCAGTGGGGGCACTGGGCTATCATTCTTTCTCCCGTTTCAGTTCTTTTCAGACTAATCCACATGGTGCCACCTGACGTCAGAGAATTTGTTGGGCCCTTTTGGGTTGAGGTAATGTGGCTTTCCTTTGTTTCCATCCATTTGCTTCTGGTCTATTTGTACCGGCAGAGAATTGATTGGACTCCCAAAAATCGCCGAGTTTACCTGTTCTTCTTAATTGCTCTTCCAATCCATTTTGCATTGATGGTGCTAAATGCACCATAGATTTGATTTTCTTCTCAGTCTCAACTGCACTGATTGTAAATGAGGCAATCAAGCAACAAAATGCCGATACTTTGACCATCGAACTATGGAAGGGGCATAAATAATTAAATAATGAAGTACAATTGACATAAGCAATGTCTGAAGTTCAGGATCGACTGTTGGAGGGGCTGCAGGATTTCGTCCAATTCCTCAGGGAAAGGCGGCATGAACATAATGATCACGCTCGTCGGATCATTCTGACGAATAGGCTGGCCCACATAAACAATGTACTGCTGGAATACGAAGCAGACTTTGGTGTTGATATGCATGACAAGGAAGTTACATTGACCCAATGCCTGAGACTTTTAGAGGAATGCCGTACCAAGATCCCTTCAACACCTGAATTTTCAATCATCCTGTTGGAGATACATAACTTAATTCAGTATGTGGTTCTCCTCATTTCCTCTCTCTATCTTTTCGATGAATCAAAGAAGATTGCGTCATCTGCAAAAATGCTCTCATCCATCCTGATGGATCTTCAGGATGCGCCTCAACTTCCGGAAATACCTCCTGTCAGCTCCCCTGACTTCAGGAAAATTTCGACCTTGGTATACAACCATATTGTGACTGGAATTGGAATCTACGAAACCGCATTGGACAACCTTCCCGTCATCAACTCAGATGATCTGGTCTCTTGGATGAACAGCATATTTGAAGGATATCGAAAACTGATCGGCATCGCGTCTTCCTTTGACAGTGAAGAGGTTCTGAATATGTATGCTAAACTAGGTAAAGTTGAGGTGTATCTTTCAAACCGGATTGGTCTTATGTATGCCTATGAAAATTTGGGCGAAGATTTGCGTTACCTCATTTCTATCTATCCGGAATCCTTCCCTTCTTCAATCAACTTGAATGGGTTGGTACAAGGAGAAGGAATCAATGCCTATCTGCAATATCTCGATTGGTTCTCCGAAACATTGCACCAAGTGGACAATGAGGTCAGAACTTGGATTGGAAAGCGTGTTGATGTCAAACAAGAGGATCTCTTGATATTTGATGAAATGAGGCTTCTGATGCAATTGACACAGATCCGGAGGAACGCCCTGAACTACTTGATGGCTACTGACAGAAATCCTGATGATTTGGCGCAGATCATGCTGGAATGGTATGATCTGCTTCAACTGATTCGGGGGAACTCTCCACTTACAAAAGAGTTTTTGGAAACCCAAAATGGGAGCTTATACTTACAGGCCCTCACTGAATTTCTTCCACTATTGGCGGAGGAAGCCTATATATCTCCATACTTTGTCTTTGCGGAGCGAAGGAAGGGTTTGGATGAAGTGTTCGATAACCTCCCATCAGAAGAGTATGCCAGTGTCCATCAGATGAAGATTTTGGTCAATCTTTGCGGAGACCTACATCATGGGCAATTCGAAGCATTGGGACGCTATTACCAAGAGCTGATGTTTCTCCGTTCGAAATTGGAGCTCAATGTGTTCCTGTTTGTCCAAAACACATTAGTTCAGATTTTCTTGGGCTATTATCTGCGGTTTTTGGAATTCGAAAAAATTGAGGCACTCCTTGAGGACACTCTTGAGATGTTGGATGATTCTGGTGTATCAGATGAGTACGCACTTTCTTTCAAAACCTACACCGAGATGATCAAAACTGCCATGCCCACTGGCAATGATGCCAATTTCTCAATGTTGAAGAACCGCGTCACACTCAACCCATTAGACCCTATGACCTTTTTGGTTCCATCTTTTTCGGGGATCGCAATGCAGAACAATCTTCCAGAGATCCCATATGTGCCCTTTAACCTGTTCAAAGACAAAGTTGTCAACGTAGAAAGGAATTGATCTTTTTCCTTACCAAAATCGATGATCTAATCTTAAAGCGGATACTTGATCTTGTGGTTAGTTCAATCCATTTTAGTGCTGGATGTCGTAATGGAAAAAACCAAGGTGCATTTCAAAGTATCCTTTAGAAGATGCAGGACACGGAACTCATTCTCAAATATCCTAAAAACACAACAATGAGTCAAATGCATAAATAACCAAAAGTTAACAAAAAAGTTAGTAAACTTGTAAGCCTGTTGATTGTTGAATTTTTGTTGACAATGCATTTTAAGATAAAAAAAAATGTTCTTCATCTTTTGCTAAGAAATAGTTCGCCTGATGTAGGAAAATAAAGAAAAAATCGAGACACATATATATGTTTTTACCTTCACTACATGCAACAAACCAAAGGTTTTGCATTTATGCTCATTCTGCTGTTTTTGCAACCATTGAATTTTGCCGATGTATCAGAAATGGTTTTGCCCACTTCTGACTATCGTTCGTTGGGTGTTCCTGGAGCCGGAGCAAATGCTCTTGATGTTAGGGACTGCTTGGACACTGCATTGAAATATATTGGATGCGATGATTGGCTTCCAAATGTTCCCTCAAATGGCGACTACAAGGGAACAATCGCGATAATTGAACCTGGAGGGATATCGGTATCGCAATGGGTCAATCTTGAACTTGGCTATGAAGTGGATTCCGGGACAAATCGTCTCTGGGAGACCAAAAATCGACATAGTCGGTGTGTTGAGTGTACGTTATGAGTTTGGAATGCGATTTACATATTTATACACCGACCCGTATGCAACAACAGATTCGGAATTAGGATATTCTACAGGGTATACTCATGGATACAAAGTAGTAAGCGCTTTGGTTTCTCTGGTTCGAAATGCGAAGGTAATTGTCATTAATTCAAATAGCTTTGGTGGTTCTGATGTTGAATATTGGAGATGGTTGGATGAAAACAGGTACACCTCTGATATCGATGTCATTTCCATGTCATTCTCCATTTACGGGCCAGTATCTGCTTATGTAGACAAACATGTGACAAACCTGTACCACAAGAGAGTTCTCATGGTAGGTGGCATGGGAAATGATGGGAGCGATACCTCCTCCTATTTTCCTGTTTCACACAGATATGTCTATGGCGTCGGCTCCATCTACCATGAGACACAAAATCTGGTAACCAAAACCTGTTCTTGGTGGATATTTGGTTGCAGGACAACTGTTGTGGAGGGGTACTATTCCGTTGAGGGGAAGATCACTGGCACTTCCATTGAGGGCCAGCAAAACATGGCTGCCTGTTTGGACAATTCGAGAGCTCCATTCTGTAGTTCATATGGATCTTCCTATCCATTAGATCCTGGTATTACTGACTTTGTAATGCCTGGACATGGGGTGTCAGCTATGCCCAAAACATTTCTCCCCAACCGCCTGGTGGTTTGTTTTAGCAGGTGATGCAATTGAGGAACAGAATCCTTTGCCTGCTGTCAATTCTGCTGCTCATCAGCAATGGAGCAACCGCTCATCCTGCGCCTAATCCAATCTTGATCTCATCAGAAACACTCCAATTCAATGGGGCTTCATTTGTCTCACGGAACTATACGTGGACTCCTACCCAACATTTCAGAAGAATGGCCTGAATGGAATACTGATCCAACTGGCGCTGCATTTAGCCAAATTCACTTGTTTCGCCTCCACCTCCAAAGTGAAACAGATATTTCAATGGGAGATTTCTATATTGTACAAATATGGCGCTTCAATATTCCTGTTGAAAACTTGGATTCACCAATCTATTCCAATCATACTCCATATGAGGAGATAATGCAAAATGAGACCTATCGATACTCTATGCATGTAATCAATGCGAGCTTCGAGAATGGTGTGCAGGAACATTCAGAGGGAATCATCACATATAGTTTTCAGAAAGGAAACTCTAGCGTTGTATTTACAAACAATCCAAACCTGCATAATGTTACTGTCTATGTCCTCTACTATTACTATGGTGAGGAATCGCTGGAACTTAAACTTGAAATCTTCCGATATTGGTTGCATTATCATAATTTAGGGATTATGTCAAGTTCAGTCGAGAACCAAGCCACAATGGTGTTTCTTGTCCTCATTGTTTCGCTGACGGCCATTTCACTAAAGAGAAAAAGATATTTTTAATATACAAACCATACTCATGATGAAAAGTCAACCAAAATATTGCTTCTTCAAATCATCCAGATTCAGGAAGCTTAGAATATCCCCCAATATTCTTATTGCCAATATTTGCAAGTTCGTTGCCTCAATTACAAAAAAAAATTTGAAAAAATATCTATACATTCCAAACATGCCTGACCCTGATATAGTAATAAGGACGGGCGGTGAGATTAGGATAAGCAACTTTTTGCTCTACCAAATTGCCTACAGCGAGCTCTTCTTCGTTGATGTATACTTCCCAGAGTTTAGAAAGATAGACTTTCTCAGGATAATTAGAGAGTATCAGAAGAGGGAGAGACGGTTTGGGAAGTGAGCGGCTGTTGATGAGGGTGAAGGGACAATGAGAAATAAGCGTTATATCCTCTTTCCCTTTTTATTTGGGTTAGCTTACGGTGTAGGCATATTTTCAGTCTGGTGGATATTTAGATTGGGAAGACACTTCCCCGATATTCTTGACAACCTGATAGTGATATCCGCTAATCTTGCTCCAATAGCTGGTGGCATCATAAGCTTTTAT
>JALUTL010000414.1:12562-20230 GCA_027016475.1 Candidatus Heimdallarchaeota archaeon | reverse complement strand
TGTAAATGGTCTACTCCTAGTGTCAATTTTGCAAAATTTTCCAGAATTGGTAAATGATTTTCAATGACTGCCATTTAGCTCTCCATCCATTTTTTTACAATTCACATGTTTTATTGTGCCATTTAATTATTTGCCTTCTTTATTACATCAAAGGAGGACGAATGGGTAGTTAATTGACTTATTTCTTCACTGGACATTATTGCATCTGTCATATCATGATTGTGCTCGACGGAATTTTCAGGACAATAGCCGACGATTGGGACATCAAGGTAATTCAGGACAGCGGGGGCATTCCAGAATAGCTTAATGAAGAATTCAACAGGACAATTCTTGAACGGCTAAGCGTTTTTCTGAACTAGGGTTTCAAACATTGTGAAAGAAAATGAGCTGTGATGGACTTTGGGATGGGATTTTATTGATCATGGACATACAAGGAAACACCATATTTTCTTAGGTGGCTTAACCCGACAAAAATGAAGGAAACGCCAGATACTAATGGCAGAATAATTACTTTCATGTTGAGATGGAGCCCCGTCAGCGGATCAATGTCCAAAAACCAAAGCCATGGATGATAACCAGGTAAAAACAGGGAGGAGGCAATGTTCAGGATGCCCAAAACTTTATCGCAGTTTTTTTCACAAAAACATCCGTATCCTTGATAATCAAAAGGAGATACCAAAAACAAAAGCTGGAAAGTGCCAAAGTTGTTGCAGGAATGGAAACAAGAGACTAATCCAATAAATCAAAAAAGAGGAGTAGTGGAGTGATTCGATGAATGGGGGAAATACAGGCAAATACAAATGTAAGAGTTGTTGGAAGTCGCTTTTTTCCCATCATGGTATTTACTGTCCATTAAAATCTTATAGTGAACCAATAATCCATCCCCAAAGTGATAACTAAGATGGCGTTCCATGCAAGAATTGTATTTCTTGGGGATTAGGGTGATCCAATTCAGGATTCATCATAAAAATCCAAGATGCTATAACAACAAATGTGAGAAGGTTGCTTATACCCATATAGATCATTCGCCGATATAGTTCTCGATTTGAGATGTTCACAAGAGCAAAAAAAAGAGAAAGCAGAAAAACAATTTGTTTAGAGAAGGAAAAAATGGAATATACAACGGTATTTCCCAAAAAATCTAAAATCATAGCGTCGTAGGCCAACAATGACTGAGAGTTCATAAAGCAGGAGGAATTAACGGCTTCCTTGACCAAAGACGGCATCTGGCCAAATGGAATCTGATTCTTCCTCAATTTCAATAATTTGGTTCTTATTCCTTATCCCAGTGGAAATAAACAAGACGGCAGTAAGCAACGGGAGTCCGAAGATTTTCAAGTACAATGCCAATGTAGGCCAATCAGACCCAAAAATTGGAAAATTGGGAAGAAGTCCGGCCATGAATACTCCAACAGCAACATTCAGTGTACCCAATGTTTTTAGAGTAAAACCATTATTGAATGGGACAGATTTGTTTATGACAAGCAGATACCATCCAAAGCAGTTGCTCGAAATGACAATGGTTGCGATGATAACGTTCACTTCATCACCTAATGGCAGAATTTCAAAGTAAATTAGCACCGCCAAAACTCGATGAATAGGAGACGAACAAACAAATCCAAGCCTCAAAAGCACCGGTAACCTCTTCCCACTTGGTTCCTCTTTGGTGGCCCACATGAACCTTACAGTAAAGAAATAATCCAATATCAGGAAACCAACAAAGAGCAACATGGAGAGTGTCAGATTTGAGCGAATATAATTGAATTCAGATGGTACTGACAAAATAAAATAGAAAGCGGCAACAAGCTGGAAGAGGTTTCCCATTCCCAGCAAAATCATGCTTTGATAGATTGGCCTCGGCTGAAAAATTTGTACCATAAAATAGCTAAAGATTACTTAAAAATAAAATTTACTAATGAAATTGGAATGCATGATCAAGCTTGCCACAGAATGATTATAATGGCAACTGAACAGTTCAAGCCTAGGGAAATTATTGATCTGAGACAACCTTGAATTTTGAAGCGCTTATGGGGAAGTACTTCTTTCCAGACGGCAGGACTGAACCATAGAACCATGTACGGAAATCAAGAGGATTGAGTTCAATCATTTGTTCAGGGTACTCACCATCGCCGCTATAGTAGTCGACAAGCTCCTTGGCCAATTTTTGGAAGGAAGGTGAAGATGATAAATCCTGAAACAACTGATCAGCATTGATGTTGTCAGCGAGGACCATGATTTCAAGCATTTCTCGAGACCTGAATTTCATGGATTCAAGAAGGAAGTCCAAATCAAAATCGTATTCAGAGTGTTTTTTGAGCCTTTCAATGGTGAACAGCTTGTAATAAAGGAGAGGAACTTCATGTTTGAAGGAAATGATCATATTCGCGACATGTTTTGGCAATGGGGTAAATATCGAATAATCAAGAAGCAAATCAATCAAGTCCACATATATTGAAAAGTAAGGGGTCAAAAACGCATTTTCAGGATATCCCAACTTTCTGTCCAGTTCATCTTTGATTGAAAGGACATGAGTTGCAAGATTAGAGACCCTTTCAGTGAATTCAACGGAAGGTGAATGCACTAACGCCGTGTCAATGCCTTTTAACGTTTCCACATGTGCAATATATACTCCAGTCAGCTTTTCAATGAATTCTATCCGCCGTATGTGTTCCAATTGCGTTTCAGTCAGATTTCTCGGGAGCATGCCGATTGAGATTTCATTGTCAATTTGAGATAGGGTTTTCTGAAAGATGGTTCGACAAGTTTTTGCAAATTCAATGACCCCATGGAGAGATGGGGAAAACAAACCTTGTGTATTGATCTGCGGAGGAAAGCTGTGGCCAAAAATACGGAACAGGTTAAATGAAAATCCCAACATATTCCAAATGGGAATAATAAACTGGCGATAGCCTATAAGACGTTCTGAATCGTTCAACGAAGTCAAATGAGTTCGATATGTTCCTTTTTCCA
This sequence comes from Candidatus Heimdallarchaeota archaeon, assembly GCA_027016475.1. GTDB lineage: Archaea > Asgardarchaeota > Heimdallarchaeia > Heimdallarchaeales > Kariarchaeaceae > WAKA01. Next base: position 17,260 of record JALUTL010000414.1, on the reverse strand, counting down.
AAAAATTCCAATATTGCCCAAAGTGAACATAGGCCCTATTTGCCCAAACAACAAAATCAGATTCATTGATCTCGTGCAGGGAGACAATGACTTCAACAAATACACCAGCTGTCAAGATGAGTGCATTTCTGATTTTGTCAGGTGGAATATCTGGATTGGTTTGGACAAATTCCGCCATATCGGGCACCCCTATGAGCAGTCGGGCCAAAATATGTGCAGATGCCACCAATCTTGAGCTTTCAAACATTCTGCCGAAAGAAACCAAATTAAGCAACACCATATTTGTGGCATCGCTCAGATCCATCCATTGCTGAAGGTTTGCGGAAGGAATAAAATTAAACAATTCTTGGAGTTCAGGGAGCACCTGTAAACACAATTCTATTTTTTCTGATGGAGTCAAGGATTGGCTTTGAAGTGTTCCCCGTATTTTGGATACAATTCCTTTGAGCTGGAAATTGAAGCCAATTCTGAATTGGTGAAGATTAGAAACCCGCTTGGCAAATTTTTTCAGGACTTTTATGTCCTCCACAATTTCACCCCATATTGGAGAGGCCATGAATAGCGCAGAAATTGCATTAATTTATTTTATTGTGTGAATGGATCATTCCATCGGGAAGTTTTCATGTGAAAATTAGTCTGTGAAACTTTTGAATTGGTAGCTCCCTATCGGGAAATATTGCATGCTATTGGGGAGTTGGATTCCAAAAAACCATGTGTGGTAGTCAATGGGATTGAATTTGCCGAGTTCTTCAGGAAATTCACCCTTTCCCTGATAGTAGTAAATCACCGCTTCCAAAGTTTTTCGATAGTCTTCAGAAGATGAAAAATCAGAGGGCAGTTTATACGTAGCAATTTTAGTTGTGAGGATTTGCACATCCAAAAATTCCCTTTGGCGGAATTTCAGCTTTTCTTCAAGAAACTCGATGTCAAATCCATGCCTTTTCTTGCCAGTCAGTTGCTCAATCGTAAAAAGCTTATAGTATAGCAGAGGAATTTTCTCTTTTGCATCAATAATGTCATGTTGAATGAAATCATCCACTTCGCAATGGATTGAATACTCCAGCATCAGTTCATACAAGTCATAGTAAAAAGCCATATAGTTGGTATCAAAAACGTTCTGCCCAGTGCACACTTGATCCACTTCATCTTTCAGTTGCAAAGCCATTTCCATTAGCTTGGAAATTTCTGTTGCCGTTTTCGGAACCATCTTGGCAAATTTTAGGCTTTCCGAGAGTTCAGAGTATGTATTGATATGGTGAACATAGAGCAGGGCAAACTTTCCGATGAGATAAACCCGTTGTATGTGTTCTGAATTGAATGGATTGTCGTTTTTGTCATAAATTCCCTTTCTCCAATGATCATTGACTTTGTCAACATAGTGCTGGAAGGTTTCATGGATTTTCTTGGCATAATCTGCGACACCTCTGAACGATTTTTCATAGAGACCGTGTGTATCAATATTTTCAGGGAATAAATCTCCATAGATGCGAACAAGGTTAAGGGCAAGAACCAAGGAATTCCATAATGGAAGAAGGCAGAAGCGAAGCTTTTGGAACTGTTCTTCCGCAGATCCAGAAAATATGTACTGCTGAACCCTATCTGACTTGACAAATGTCCAATGTTTGGCAAAGTGGAAATGTGCCCGATTGGCCCATTGGATCAGGTCATTTTCATTTAGCTCATAGAGGGTGAGAATGGCCTCCAAAAACACACCAGATGTCATGGTCAGCGCATTTCTGATTTTGGATATTTCTTGGTCAGAGGAAAATTCAAGTTCAAATTCAACATCACGTATGCCCATCAACAGTCTGACAAGAATGTTTGCAGCAGCATAGAGACGAGTGTCTTCAAATTGCCTGCCAAGTGATGTGAGATAGAGAAGCACAAAGTTGCAGGTGATTGTAAGATCCATCCATTGTTCTGACAACTGTGCCGGCAGATAATTGAAGCAGTCCTGAAGTTTTGGAAGGACTATCTTGGCGACTTCTATTTTTTGGTGCGGGTCAATGGAATTGTTGAGGAAAACTTGCCTAAGTTTTAGATTGAGGTTTTTTAAGCTGTTGTTGAACACAATTTTGGTTTGGGTTGAATTGGCAATGGATCGGCTCATCAAGAATTGTTGCAGTGTCCTGATGTCATCCTGTAATTCAGGGATTATTGTAGTCATCGTGTATTTCTCTTGTATATTTGATTTGCCAAATGACTATAAAAAGGTAGGCTGAATTTTACAAATGAAAGTATCTTAACAGGTATCACTCGATTAAAATCACACTACTGCCAGTGCATTGACGATTCCAGCGGCATCAGCGCTTCCCTCGACCAAATTTCTGATTTGGGTGTTTGTGTAGGTTGGATGGGCTGCAATCGCCAGAGCTGCGACTCCCGCAACATGGGGAGTTGCCATTGAAGTCCCTGACCAGCTGTCATATTGGCTTCCTGGAAGAGTTGAAAGAACAGACACTCCAGGAGCAAGTATTGTTTCACCTCTGTTTGACCATGATGCAATGTTGTCATTGCTGTCAACGGCACCTACTTTAATCACGCCCGGATAGGCTGCGGGATAGCTGGGGGAGGAGGCACCATCATTGCCTGTTGCGGCAACAACTACCACTCCGTTGTTCAAGGCAAAGTTCACTGCGTTTTGCAACTGTGAATTTCCGGATGGGCCACCGAGTGACATGGAGATGACATCGGCATCATCTGCTGTGCCTGCAATGCCATCAGGCCCTTCCGTCGCCTTGATGATTGCTTCGGAAATTGCAGTGTAAGATCCTGATCCATCAGAAGCTAAAGCCTTGAACACATAGAGACCTACTTGCGGGGCAACACCAACCACACCGACAGAATTGTCTTGAGCGGCGACAGTGCCTGCCACGTGAGTCCCATGGCCATGGTCATCATTGCAAGGTGCAGGGTTAGAAATTGTACATTCGGCACGAGTGATTCTTGGTGCCCAAATGAAGAAGCTTCGTGCCCCTTGTCTGTACCAACTGTATCCCCACAGGAACTTTCCGTTGAGGTCTTCATGGTCAGTATCCAATCCAGTGTCGATGATTGCGACGATGACATTGGATTCATCAACTTGTGATGCTGCTGCTTCAGCATTGATTCGTGTTATTCCCCATGGGACTGATTGAGGGGTTCCTGGCCCCAATGCCATGATTGTTGCATCCGAAGCAACAGCGGCATCAATTCCCACCAAAGGAAGAAATGATATGAGCATTATGATGCTCAAGAACATTGAAAGTGTTCGTTTTTGTTTCATAATTCATTCTCCGATATTAGCTGTATCGGTGCGATCCGCGAATAAGGGATCTGCATGATTGCAAAAAAATGAATATTATTTTAACTTTTTCTGAAAAATTTTGCATATCGCGCATGTTTTCACAGGAGTTCAAGGACTATCACATCAGGAAAACAATACATTAGAGAACACAATTTTCGCAAAATTAAACTAATAGTGCAACATATTTGTGCCATATTTTGCACGAAAAGCGCAAAAGTTAAAATTCGTTAGATACAGACACCATAATGAAAAAGCGTTTGAAATTCGCACTGTTGATTACGATCATGTCTACAACCTCAATTTTGGGAATGCTACCACAACAAACCAATGCGGCCCCATCAATATCCGTCACGATTATTGATGCCTATTATACGGATGCAGATGGAGGCGGTGTTCAAAATGACGTTGTTGTTGTAACGGAATTTACTATCGACGGATTGCTTGTCAATGGGTTGAGGTATGTAATCAGAATTACTCTTCCATCAGGAACAACATTTACGGGAATAGTATTTGTCATCACTAACATGGCCCAACTGTCCACGACCAATTACTTTTACAATACAGCTCTCGAGAGTGGATGGTATGAGGCATTTGTCTATGTTGATCTTAATGGTAATCCATATGTTTCAGATACCGACCATATGGTTTTTGACCCACCAGGAGGAGACAACTCAGACACCTCCGGTTTCGGAGTAAAAGTTAACTAATTTGGTTAGGGAATACAATGGAAATTGGAGAGAAGCATCTCAAGCTGATTGTTGCATTGAGAAAACGTCCTCGTTCTACATTGCACGAATTGGGGGAGATGCTTCAAGTGTCCCCAAACACTGTACGAACATGGATTGATACATTGAAGAAAAGAAACCTCCTGAGAGGAGATGGATTTATCCATGATCCTGTTTTAGGTGAACGACGGATAACGGAAAGGGTTTCACATCCGAATCCGACAAAATTAGGACTTCGTAGAGTCCATGCGATATTCTACAACATACGATCATTCCCCAATTATCAAAATATCAACCAGTTATTGGCAGAGCATCCCTACACATATTTCCGAATTTCTGGGATGGGAGGATTGCCTTCGGTGTATGCGCAACTGGATATTCCGGAAAAAGAAATGAGGAAGCTCCATGAACTGTTGAAAACTGTAGAGGGACTGGGATGGTGTGAACAGGCATTATCGTTTTACTATGAGCAAAGATTGGAGACAGAGGACGACTTTTCAAGATGGAATTTCCAACGTTTCAATTGGGATTTTGATTTTGCTTTGAATTTTGAATCCTTAACCGAACCAAATGCCAAAGCGGAGAGAGAACCGAAAAGACTTGGCCTGTTCACTGGCGATGCATTGGATCTCAATTTACTTAGAGAACTTTCAATCAATGCAAAGGTCAAGGCGACAGATATTGCAC
>JALUTL010000414.1:10931-12552 GCA_027016475.1 Candidatus Heimdallarchaeota archaeon | reverse complement strand
ACAATTACCAGAAGGCTGGCACGGCTGAGAAAAAAATACGTTCTCAAAGACACAATAATCTACAATAGAAAATTTTTCAACCTCCACACAATCTACCTGTTTTGGGGCTATTTGGATCCATTAGTTGTCCAAAAATTGGTTGCGCATCTTGATAGTGGGCATTTTCCATTTGCATCCTACTTTTCTCATGATCCTTCCGGGCAATTCCTTTGGTATGTTTATGCTCCGCCGCATGTGGCCAACCAAATTGTTTCAGTATTTCATCCACATTCCCAATTTTTACAGCAATTGACATTGAATCCAGACACGGCCACTAGGTACTTTTTCTACCCGTATAATTTTGATTTGGAGAAGAGATGTTGGAAAGGAGGGGAGGACTATTTGATAACCATGCCCCTTGATGCTGTGGCAAAGGGGAAGACATAGGATTTTTATCGAGAACGAGTTACCTTCTTATTCATGCGAAAAAACTTTAATTAGTTCAAATAAAATTTAGACAAGACATCTATCATTATGTTGTCTAAATCTTTCAAGATAGAACCTTTGTTTATAATGAGAACAAGTGTTCCCGCTATCAAGAAAATTTGTATGCGAGGTTAGAAATTAACGAAATTAGTAGGCTGTAAACTCTTCAGGAATGAGGTTCTTGGATTGGAGTACCTTGACTTCGTTCTGCCGATAACGATAAACCAAATCCCCTTTTGTGTCAGGTTGGAGGCCATATCGGGGCATTGTCAAAATAATGTCTCCCAGTCGAGTCCACATTCGCCTTCGATGTTTACCAGGAATATGAACCTGCCGGACATTGCCATCCGTACATTTGGTCAGGAGCAAACGTCCGCCAAGCAATTGGATGACTTGCCCAAGCACTTCCCCTTCTTGAGGAAGTCGTGTTCTGATGATCCCATCCCCTTCAGATTTTGATCTGTGTTTTTGTTTTTTCTTTCGGTTGTTCTTTTTCACTTAAAAAGCTCCTAAATCGGTTATTAAAGAAACCAATTGCTCTGACACAACTTTCTCGCCATCCATAATAAGGGTTATGGTAGTGCGAAATTCGATCCGTTTTCTGGAGAGTTCATTCGTTTTCGACGTATTTTGCATCATCTAGCATTTCCAGAGAAATCTTGAAGTGTGATGACTTGAGAAAGGCTTCAGGGTTCTCATCAAAAGACTGTTTGCATTTGTCTGTACAGAAATACACTACTTTGTTTCTGTAGACAGAACAGATAAGGGGGTCATTGGCATTGACACAGGCCTGGCAACCGCAGGCAGCAGTCACCTTTTCCTTGTGAATGAGTTCCATACCTGCAATATGTCAAAATCTGTCATAAATGTGATGGTAGTGTTCGTGAAATTTCCTTGCACGCCACAAAAAAGTTCCTTCAACGTCTCATAACTACCACAAATTCATTAGTCATTGTAGAGACCTGTTCACCTTTGATGTTTGTCGGAGAATTTTTAGAAGGCATTCGTTTATTGGGAATATCCCTGTAATAAATTCCTTCAAGAGCAAATCCAAACTGTTCAAACATTTCTTTGGTTATGATATCAGTTTCGATCCGAATTTTTTTCACAGTTCGGTTTCCGACAATGTACACGAGTTTTGAATGGTCATTAAGGA
>JALUTL010000414.1:9524-10921 GCA_027016475.1 Candidatus Heimdallarchaeota archaeon | reverse complement strand
GTTCCGTAACAGCTTCAAAATGATCGGAGAAAAATTTTTTGACATCCTGAGCCCTTTGAGGGTCTTTTTCAGCAATTAAGTCGAGAGTCATACCAAGTTGTGGAGATTCTATTTTGTTGTATGATCGATAAGATTTAGATTTTTTGCCACCCAATAGATGATGATCGACTTGATTTGGGGGAATTGGAGTTTCAAACTCCAAAAGTTCCAGAGAGAACCGGGAAAATTGACCAGAAGCAACAGTTGTTTGGGAATCACCATAGGGTGGCGAGGTCAACAAGCCATCAAAATATCCATCATCAACCCAAGAAATATCCCTTGAGTCACCGAACCAAACTTCAGGATCGGGGATTTGGGGGAATTTAGAACGAAGACCCATATATTCTGCAACCCCCCTCATATAATAATCAACAATAGAATGGAAATTGCTGAACACGTCATAATCATGCGTTGCAATTTTGTCTTTTGACATACGATATCGTTTGAATTCCCCATTTCTTTGATAAGATGCCGCCCTTGTGATTTCAGACAGGCAAATTTTAAAAAAAAGTTGCATTTCACTTTCAATGCTTGTCTCAATTGCATGCTTCACCAACAAAAGGTTTTGCAAGATTTTCTCATCATACCAAAACTCCCAATTGGTTATGGTTTTTGGGATATCAAAAGTGGAATTGTTTGATCGATATTCGTGAATTTTGGAGTTTAGATGGTTGTATGAAGATTTCATTTCTTTAAGTGAATAAGATTGCACTCGAGCGGTTGTAATGGCTACTGCCAAAGGGTTTAAATCTATGCCTGTGCTGATTTTACCGTTTAATGTCGCTCGACAAGCACGGATCCACTTCCAACATAAGGATCAATGATTTGAGTTGCTCCGGCAAGATACTTTCTTATGCAATATTCAGCAACTGGTCCAATCATAACTGCGGGGTATGTGTGGATACGGTGAGTTGCATACTTGTTGTCCACATTACGAAAATCCAAATCAAGGGTTCTTTGGCGTAAATCATTTTCTTTCTTTAAAGACAGGACACCATAAGAATCTAAGGAAGTTTGATCCCCTTGAATTGAATATCGTTCCACAATTGGAATTAGCATCATTGACTATAAAACATTGGTCAAGGAGAGACAATTAAAAGTAAACAGACGGAAAGAACAATATGTAAGCATTTCACGTCCAAATCCATTGAATTTGCGAAAAAGTACCTCAGTAGGTGTAACGCCTCAATTATAGGAGAGATATCTTACATTGACAGAGTCTTCATTTGAACATATGCCGAAATTGTCTCAAAGCAAAATGCAATATTTTCCATTTCATTTAGAGCGAATCAATTTACTGCCTTTAAGAGTATTTTTCAAAATCCAGAATTATTTCATAAGAACAGACAGTACCAAAA
>JALUTL010000414.1:0-9514 GCA_027016475.1 Candidatus Heimdallarchaeota archaeon | reverse complement strand
TCCATATGTTTATTCAAATGGAAGAGAAATACTAAAAACAGGCGTAATTTTTTTGGAAGATATGCTTGCTGAAACGGCTCTTGTGAAGTTAGGATGGGTTTTGGGTCATGAGGAGTGGGCCAGGGACAAAAATCTTGTGAAGGCCAAGATGCTTGAAAATATTGCTGGCGAGTTTAATAAAAGATTGCAGGATTGATTCCAAAAGGTGCTTAATATGAACAGGAATTATAAAATAATTTTCGCAGGAATTTTAATTATTCTTGTTTTTTTGTTTTTATTAAAAGTATTTTATTTTTCAAAATCAGGCCGATATCTTCAATTCTTTCAACCAAAGAAGATGAAAATGGTTTTATTTTTTTTCAATTTTGCAATAGAACATGTCAGGAACGTTGATAACTACATGCCCGCCTTTTTTAAATATGGATAATAACTTGAAATTGTTAATGCAATGGATCGAATGCATGATAAGCAATCCATATTTCCCAAATCATTTTTTAAACGGGAATAACCCCTGCTTTCGTATGTTAGAGGCCGTTTTATCCAGGATCTCCCAGTTTGTGGATTACTAAGAATATTGGAGTATGGAGGAGAAGTAAGTATTAAAGAGATTTCTAAATGCTTGAACAATTTAGATGCCTTAGCAGAATCTATGGGTAGGAATAGCCCATTTTGCACCCGTTTCTGCGCAATTTCTATAAATGTTCTATTGATGTCAAGCCCTATTCCAATACGTTTCAATTTGTTTGCAGCCGCAACTGTGGTTCCAGTTCCACAGAATGGATCAAGCACATACTCCCCTACATGAAAAAACGTTTCAATAAAGTCTTCAGCCATTGCGACAGGCATAACAGCTGGATGGAACTTGCAAAAATATTGATCAGTATTGGAGTATACATATTTTCTTATACCAATCATTTTTGTAAGCCATTCATGTTCATTCAAGCAGGAAACTTTTCGAAGATCACAACTACAGTTTTTGGTATAGCCCGGATAATTGAGTAGTTTTTTTATTGACAAAAAGTCCTTTTTTTGTAGATTCTGATGCAAGTTGATTGAATCTTTAATGAATGGAGTCCCATCCCACAATCAACCAACGATAGATTACAAAATAAACAAGTATAAATGGAATGAACATAAGGTTTAGGGGATAAATAAGAAGTCTCAAGTAACAATTGAAAGCAATGGCCATTGCTGAAAACAACTTCCACAACAGAAGTTATTGAAAAGTTAATAAAAACCCTGAAATCTATAATTTAGCAAAAAAACAAAAATAGACATTTTATTCATGACTATTAGGGATAGGTCTGCAAACTTCATTGCAAGCATTATTGGAGAGATTACAGGCATCTATAGGGCAGGATCCGAATCTGAATAACGAAGAATATGATTTCTTGATAAAGAACATACGTAGTATCAACCAAGATAAAATACTTGATTATCAGGTAAGAGTAATCGAATGGCTGTGCAAAATGAAAGGTAAAGTCTTGGAATGTCCCAATAGGTTAGGGAAAAACACGCATTTGGGTGACTGTCTCGAATGGCATATTGGTCTCAACAGGAACAATTCATTATTGGGAGACCTTTTAGGAATTGAATTGAAATCGTGGGATGGGAGTTCAAATTTTTCCATTGTCACCTACTCAATTGAAAAAGACTTGAAAAATCATTTTGGACTATCGAATATTAACCAACTTCTTTGTGGGGAAAAGTTAGGATCACCATGTACAAACGAAACTTGCAATGATAGCAGACACGTGCTTTTCAGAAATGAGACCCTTTATTGTGGAAAAGAGAACAGATTGAAAAGAGTGAAATTTGACATCGTTGATAATCATTTTGTTTGGTTTGTGAGGGAAAAATCAGAATATAAGGAAATAGCAAGGAAAAATCTCAATTTTCTTCTTCAAAAATATGTCAATGGATTTGTAAGTGTTCTGAGGGAGGGTAAACGAAAAGAAAAAAAAATTCAAGATTAGTGATGTATATTATGTTCCATTTTACCCCAAACATTTTTCTGAGCTGATCAAGGCAAGAATTGCACATTTTGAAATTCGCTACAAGAAAAACAAAAAAAGGGGATTTTGGGACGGAAAAACATACAGATCAACAGGGTGGGGGATTCGCTTGACACCCACTCATACAAGGAATTATCTTTTAAAAGATAATTTCAGACTGTGTGAACATGTGGTTAACATCAGAAATAGGATAAAACCTCCAACCATCCTCAATTTTGATAGTAATAATCAATTTTCCTTGGATGATTTCCTCTGATTTATACATTATTTGAAACAGATTACACACCTAATTATGAATACTACTCAATTATTCAATGATGTAGCTTTCCGGGCTTAAAATGTCCAATTCAAAGTTCAATGTCTCCACTACATGTGTTCTCAGCATCTTCATTCGCTCTTTGACAGCTTCCCTGAGGCACTCCAAGTTGCCGTCCTGGCAGAACAGTTCCAATTCAGGAAGAATTTCCTCCTCCAATCGAAGAAGGGAATTCCAGTCCATTGCAATTGCGGACAGTACATGGGAATAGCTTGGCACAACAATAAGGGAAATCAGAAACTCAGTGGAGGATCCGCGTGCATCAGGGTTGATCAGAATTCTTGCAACATTCTGTGAAACAAACTCTCTATCAGCATAAATGAACATATTGGAGTTCCTATGTCCCAAAGAAACAATGTCCATTAGTCCCATCATCATGTGCAGGATTTTGGGGTTGAGTTCGGAAGGCTCAGCCTGTATGACCTGAGATCCAAAAACTTCGTCGAAATAGGACAGCACAAGAAAGAGTTTGCATCGAAACTTGAGATCCACCTGTATGTATTTGGTTTCATGGATTATTTGTTTTTCTCCGTAAGAAACTGGTCAAAAATTAGTGGTTCTCTTCCCAAAAGGTAATACTTTTATTGGTATTTGGTATTACCGAAATATGGTTTTGGAAAAGGCTGCTGTAGATGAAAAGGACATTGCCGTATTGTCGTTCAAAGGCGAACACATGGCAATTTCCGGAATCGGCATCATCCACGGGCTTGCATCTAATGACGAACTTTTGTTGCTTCTGACGCTGTCTCTTGGACTTTCTAGCTTCTACATGATGCTTGTCGGACTGACAATCTTTACACTAGGAGTGGTCATTGGGATGATGGCATTTGGAGTTGTCATCAAGATGCCGTTTGAAAGGTTTGGAAAAGAAAATGTAGTAAAGGCAGTGAATGTGAGCATTTCTTTGCTTACTTTGGCGTACGGAATTTATTCTGTTTCAGGAGGGGAAACATTGAATCTTCTGCCGTTTGTGGGTGAAGACCTGTCAGGAGCACTGTTGTTCATTGCACTGTTGCTGGGCATAAAGCATTCAATGGATGCCGACCATATTGTGGCAATTTCATCAATTCTGATCCGTTCCCCCTCTTTGGGAAACACCTTGACGCTGTCTGTGTCATGGGCGTTGGGGCACATGCTGACAGCATCTGTCATTACATTCATCCTTTATTCATTCAGGGAACTGTTCCTTGACAAGTACTTGGCCAGCTTTGAAATTGCAGTAGGGATCATGCTTATTGCCATTGCCCTGCTAACCCTTGCATGGGAATTCAACATCATCAAATTTGGAAAGCATGTCCACAGCCATGAAGACGGAACAATTCACAGTCATTAGTCATTTTTTGAAAAGTTGACAAAAAACGCCATTATCCCCTTGATGCTTCGCAACTGTTTTGCCATTTCCTTGATGTCGCACAATTCGCCTCGACAAATCACCAATTCAAAACATCGAGAATGAGACAGGTGGACATGGGTTGTGCTGGTGATGATTCGTTCATAGCCATGCTGAACCTTCATAATGTTTTCTACAACTCGCATGTCCTCATGGTCGTATTCAAAATGGATTACTGCAATACCCTTGCCGTGAAGGTTTTGATCCGTAATTGTGTGGTTCAGCCAGTGTGTCAATGCCTCTCTTACTATCTGCGAGCGGTTCATGCCAACTTCCCCCGATGCCTCGTCCACCTTTTCAATCAGATCGGGAGGAAGTGTAAAGCTGAAACGGCCCATTAGCTCTTTTTCAGACATGCCTTTCACATTCACTTCGAACGGCATGATTTATGGGTATCTTTTATAGAACAGTAACATGATATGTTCAGCTAAATAAAATGACAGCACTAGAGTTTCTCTTCGACATATTCTCTCAGCTTGGCCAACCCTTCCGGAAAATCCTTCCTTCCAAAGCCTATCCGGAAATGCGCGTTTCCATACCGGTATTTGGTGCTGGGAAGGAGGAGAACACCTTTTTGTCAGCAGGTCAAGACAGAATTGTTCAGCGTCATCAGTGAAGAGGCAGTTCACAAATCCGATTGTGCCCGCTTGGGGTCTGCACCATCTGAACAGATCTGAAAAGTCCTCCATAAACTTGTCGAGCATTTCCAAGTTGCGCGTTATATTGACCTATTCCTTCGCAAAATGGGTTCCTTGTTGCGGATTGCAAGAATGGCCAGCTGTTCCGATGGGGCACTGTTGCAGATGGTTGTGTAGTCCTTGAATACCTCCAATTTCCTCATGACTTTAGCGCTTTTGGTGGCAATCCAGCCGATCCTCAATCCCGGCGGCCCAAATGGTTTGGACAGGACACCCAACGAGACTGCCGTTTCTGAAAGATCGGTGGCCGAGGGGAGCAGGTCATTTGCAGAGTATTCTCCGAAACGATATACCTCGTCGGAAAATAATAGTAGCCCATTGTCTTCACAGATTTCAACCAATGTGTCCAATTCATCCCTAGTTAGGTGCATTCTTGTAGGATTGTGGGGTGTATTAACCATGAAGGATGTTTTTTCAAAAAACCAATTAAAGAATCTCGAAAAAAATTTAAATGTATGTGCTGAAGATTTTTCGTGCTTTCTGATTTCAATTTGTCTCATATGAAGTTGAAAATTATCTTGATTCGAAAAATCCATCAGATCGTTATCAAGACCAAGATGGAGATGGCCTTTCTAACTATCGCGAATATTTAATTGGCACATTGCCATATTTAAATGACACCGATGCTGATGGATTGTCTGACAGATTCGAATCTGAACTTGGAACAAATCCTCTAGCAAGCGACACTGGTAATGATGGAATGCCTGATGAATGGGAATATCTTTACAATTTTAACCCATTAGAACCGGATTCTTCATTTGACAATGATGAGGGATGGCTTGTCAAATCTCTTTGAATACAAGAAAGGAACATCGCCACTAGATCCTGATTCGGATGGCGATGAAATGCTAGATGGATGGGAAGTTGACAATGATTTGAATCCCACCATAAAAGACCGTTGGCATGATCGAGATGGCGATTTTATTCCTAATGTCATCGAATGGGCCCTAAATTGGAAACCAAATTCGGCTGACAGTAATCGTGACAATATTTCTGATACTGCCATGGCAGGTATTGCGGTCGCAAAAATTATTGCTGTTGATCTTGTGCCATTGTGTGTTTCTCTTAGAAAACGATTGAAAACAAAAATCAGAAAAATAAAAATTAATCATGCCCATAATCCATGGTGAACTTTTATCCCCTGATTTGCAATAACCGGATTTCATCCTGCCTTCTTTTGATTTACTTGATTGATGACGATTGACAGAAATAATGAACAGTCATGGTGAGAGTTAACCAAGCCAATTCATAACTTTGATTTTGTATCCTTTTCGCCTCTTTGCAAACCTTGCAACCGCCAATGCCGGAAAGACGGCATAAAGGGCGATTGATCCGTCATCTTCTGTGGTGGACGAAGTTGTGGTTGTAGATACAGTGTTCGCAATAGTGAATTTATCGTCGCTGTAATCATCGGCCGTCAAACCATTCCCATCATCAGCGACGATTCTCAGATAATAAGAACCATTGGAGACTGTCGTTGTGTTCCACATATAGCTTGTCCCGCTTACTTTGGATGCGATAAGTTTCCATGTTGAATTGTCGGATGAATAATAGAGTGAGTAGGTGACAGGATGGTTAAGTGAATCAGTTGAAGCAGTCCATGTAACTGAAACTGTACCTGACAACGATTCTCCACCATTTGGAGTTTTTATGGTCGGCGAACTCAATGTATGGACTCCAGGAGGAGTTGTTGATCCACCATTTCCGTTTTGTATTGAAAATGGCCCAGTGGTTGATTCAGCAGAAAAACCCTGTAAATCACTTGCAATGATCTTTATGTGGTATTCATTGCCATCAGGGAGGGATGATACGTTCCAATCATATGTCAGGTCAGTGGTCTTTATGAGTTCAATCCATGTATTTCCATTGTCCTTCGAATATTGGATCGTATACATTATTTCATGGTAATTTGAATCAAAGGCATATCGCCACGCCAATTTGTAGACTCCAGACAATGGAGAGATAGGCGGCAAGCCTAAAGGTGTTGAACGAACCACAAAATGTGATTTGTATGAGAACTTCGGTGGCTCCAATAGGGGAGAGGAATCCTTGGAGTTTGCTGCACCAAGGATTTCATAAGCCTGATCGCCATATCCATCAGCATTGGCGTCTTGATTCAAGGCAACGGCATCGTCGAAGAAATTCTTTGTGATGCTGTTGAATGTGCCGTCATCCTTAATTTGTGATGATAGGCGAACACCATTGTCGGCAAATATATTGTTCGTGACCAGATTTGAGCTTGAAGTAGAGTGAAACTCTATTGCCAGTACGAAACCGTGGGCATATATGGTATTATTTTGGATTGTGTTGGATTTGCTTGGTTTGGCAGTGGTTCCGTTGAATAGCATTCCCCCTTGTGCATTGGCATGAAGCAAGTTGTTTTGGATTGTAACTGATTCAATGCCGATTCCTATAAGCCCATATCCATTTCCAGATTGTATGTCATTGCCTGTCACCTCCCAATTATGGATGGATTCAAGACGAATGCCGAGCTGCATATTCAAAATGGTATTGTTTTCGATAATCCCTCCACTCATTGCTTGAGCACCAGATATAGAATCAACTGCGGCAAGGAGACTCGATGCTGTTGTATCGATGACTGAAATGCCGACTGCGACGTCCTTGATTATTCCATCACGGATTTGGACATCAAACGAGTTTTTGATGACAACGCCAAAAGCATCCAGTTTGGGAGACGTATCCTCAATGATATTGTCAAAAAGCTGAGGATTATTTGATTCAACTACCTCTATTGCGATTTTTTCGGCGTCCGTTACATTGTTCCCCCATATGATTGTTGTCAAGGTATAATTGACGGATATGCCAATCATAGCCATCTGAATGACATTACTGAGGATTGTATTGTCATAATTGATGTTTGATGAATCACCATTGAGCACTATTCCTTTGCTCACAAATGAGAAAGAGTTGTTGAAGATGTCAGAATGAGAACTGCCAAACAGCTCTATTCCTGAGAAAGCCTTTGAATCGAAGTCATCAGTCTTAAACACATTATGGCGAACTGTTGTATAGTTGGACTTTCTCACATAAAGGTATGAATTTCCATCACTGAACAATGAAGAAGAAATGTTTTGGTAGAAGGATTCATCAATGTATACCCCATAGGTGGCATTACTGACAACACCTTTGGTGAATTCATTTTTAGTGTACGATGCATAGATGTGCAAACCTTTGTCAGATATATCCTGAATTTGAGAATTGATGATTCTCACTTTGGCAGAATAATATACATAAATGCCAGTAGGACTACTTGCCACAAAGCTTTCATTGATGATTAGATCAGATACCCCAGAGATATAAATCCCATAGGTTCCGCTATGTTGCACATTTGCCAGTTCCAAAACATTTCCTCCATTGTTGGTTATTGAAATGCCCCGCTCATTGTTGCCTTGTGAAACCATTTTTCTGATTGTAAGGTTTTGGGCAGCAAAACCGGCATCAAGCCCATGCTTTCCGTTGCCAAAAATGTTATCCATATTAAATACATTGAATTTGGAGTACGGAGATGTACCAGCAACAGCGATGCCATTTTGAAGATTCTCATCAACCAGATTCTCTTGGAAATAATTGTAGCTAGAAGTATAAAGTTTGATTCCATCCTTTTTGTTGTCAGCAACGATGTTTTCGGTTACATTGATTCCATCTACAAATTCCATGTAGATTCCATATTCACTATTGTTGTATGCTCGATTGGAGTTGACAACATATCTTTCAGTCGTGTATACTGTTTGATAGCCGCGCAACCGAATGCCCGTAAGCGTATTGTTTGCAACGGTGTTCTCAACAATGTAGGAACCGGTAATGTTTCCCTCATAAATGTAAATCCCATTTTTTGTATTGTTGAATATATTGTTCATTGTAATGTTCCAAATGTTGTTGTCACCTGCGTAGCTTCCTCGTTCTATGTAGATTCCCTCTCCACTATGGAAGGATATGGAGTTGTTATGAATGGTGTTCCGTGAAATGTCTTTGTTTGTAGAATAGTCAAAATAGACACCATTTCCGAAGTTATTGCTCAATGTATTGTTTGCAACAGTGATGTTTGCATTTCCAGCTGTCAGGGTGATTCTCCCTGATGAAACGGTCTGGGTACCATTCATCATGAAATTGCCAATTACCATGGAGTGAATGACATTGGTATCGATATTGATTCCTCGAACCGAATTGCTTTTGATCGATGTGTTGTTATAGATGGTCACATATTTTGAATCTGATGTGCCTGACCCTTGAATGTGTATGTCGGAATTGTAGGCTGATGACGTATCTCCTGACAAAGCAGTTGAGTTGAGCAGATTGCTGGAGACCACTACGTACGTAACACCTGCCAAGTGCATATTTGAGAGTTTGCTGTCATAGAATGTGTTTCTTGTAATGTTCACATTTGATGAATCGACCATGTAAATTCCGTAATCCGCATTGGAGGTAAAAGTATTTGAATCAATGACGATATTGGTCACATTGTCGAGTGTGACGCCATTCAAAATACCATCATGAATAGTGTTCTGAACAATACGCACATAGAGATTGGTGTCTTGGATATGAATTGGAGTACTATGAGTTGCATTCTTTGTAATGGAATATCCGCTTATCACAATTGGATTTCCACTGGATCCATCTCCTGACCACCCATTTTTTTGTTTTGCGTCCAACAGTTGAACATTGCCAGCAATAAAAATGGGATCAATCACTACAGATTGAGTAGTAAATGCTGTCTCAATTTTTGGCATTGCAGTTAACCGAAGTTTGAGATCATCTATAAGGTTGACACGAGGAACCTGTCTGTCGTAGGGAGGAAATGGATCAGGGGGTGAAAGTTTTTCTGTGGACAATCTTTTTTGGATTGAGGCCTCATTTGGTTCATCCTTGACGTCTTCTATCAAATTCAAAGGATTGAAAGAAGTGTTGGTTGGAACAAAAGGGGTCGTCATCTGCAAGAACCCCCCACCCAAGAGCAGTATAATTAGGAAAATGTTTAAAGGTTTCACATCTCGTTTAGATCATTTTAAAATATAAATCTAGTCAATAAAATGAAATTTAGTTGATCAAATGATTTCAATTTATAGTAAACATAAGT
>JALUTL010000413.1 GCA_027016475.1 Candidatus Heimdallarchaeota archaeon | reverse complement strand
GCGTACTCGATGATGACGAATTCGATGAAGAGGATGAAGATTCCCTCGAAGAAAATTCAGATACAAAATCAATAATTTTTGACATCCCAGACCTTTACGAAAGAGCAATCAGGCACATCGCCACCCTCATAGCTCTTACAGCAAACCTATAAGCATCAAATCGAAACATTTTTCTAAAACAAAATACCATCTCCATTCAGAAATAGCCCTGTGGTGTAGTGGCCAATCATAGCGGACTCTGGATCCGTTGACCCCGGTTCAAAAACCCTTATCCTGTGGGATAGGGCTTGAAAATCCGGGCAGGGCTATTTTTTGCAGCTATTCTTGGCGTTTTAGCTTTAACGTATTCAGGTTTATTTGGTAGGAAGGTATGAGTGTTTGATAACATTAATGCTTTTTTTCAGGCATCAGAGTACTCTCTTCAATACTCTGATGATGTTTTCAATGAGGTTGATTATCCAATGATTTCCTTGCTTCGATATATGTAAATTTAACCAAGTCTTTTTCTTTCACTTTTCCATAGAGCATTCCGAACAGTTTTCGGCAAAAATTCAACTAGCACAAATATAAATATTGAAAGCGGAATCACATGGGATATCGTCTCCAAAGAAAGACTTTCCATCAAAGCCTCTTTCAACTTGCTGATCAATGAACTATTGTCATTCAAATTGCTCGACCAAAACTCCAACGAGTCCTGAACGAAAACTAGCACTGTCTCCGAGGCAAAGTGTCCTTTTGCGTCAAATGCCACCAATGTAAAGTTGTAAGTTCCTTTAGGAAGAAAAGAGGCATTAGCCACAACAGGCGTCCCTATTTTCCAAATACCCTGTTCTATAAGGCTGTTTTGGAAATAAAGCTGGTAAGTCGCAGGGTCTGTGTCAATTATCAGCCAAAAAATGAGGTATTGTCGCGTGTCACCCTCAACATACGTGATTGAAGGAACATGTGATATGATGGGGGCATCATTTTCGGATCCAGTCAAATTGCCATTGATCAAGTTGTTGTAAATGATATTTTCTGTTGAATTACCTGTCAATGCGACCAGTTGCTCGACATTGGTAACTATATTGTCTTGAATAATCATCAAGGTCGTGCTATCAAGCCGAAAAGCTGTTGAACGAATATGTTCGCTTCCATTTAGGAACTGCAATGTGTTTTTTGTCAAAGTTCCAATTGAACTATATGATAGATATATTCCATTTGTTTCATAACCAGAACTGAGGTTGCCGACTAAGTTGTTGGATACCGCCAAATTGTGGGAATTATAAAAACGGATCCCTGCTGAGATTGATGATCCCATGGTTGTTATATTTAATATTTGGTTAAACTCCACAACAATCCCATTTGATCTTTCAATGTACATTCCGCTCAAATAAGAAAAGTATAATGATCCCGATACCTTTAATCCTTCAACGATATTTTTAGAAATGTTGGTATTGGAACTCTTGAACACATATATTGCAAACACTCGATGAACAGAATATCCTGCACTCAATTGGCTTACATAATTTTCTGAAATCAATGTTTCTACAGAGCTGATTATTCGAATCCCGTGAACAAGAACACTTTTTCCACCTTTTTGTGTTCCATACAAGTTTTTAACAATATTATTTCTGACGAAAACTCCTATACTTGTTTCTACAACAATGGCCGATGTATAGTAAAAGTCCACCGTGTGAAGAATCAGGTTGGTTAAGGCAATACCATCGAAAACGTTGCCTTCGACTATTGAATTTGATGAATTTACAATTCTTAGACCATATGCAAACGTGTCAGCTTCTATGTTGGTGAATGTATTGTTTAAAATTACAGAATTGGGGCTATTCCTAATCTCCAAAGAAACCCCAGTAAAAATTTGATTCTTTACTGTTGTTCCTGGTGCCTGTTCCAATACCAATTCAACATCCGTTGAAGCTGAATGCAATCCGAGTGGTGCAACAAAATTCAGTTTGAATGATTGTCCAGACATTACACCTATATGAAAAACTTTGGATTGAACTGTCAACAATATCGGCTGTCCTTCTGCATCAATTACTACCCTATTGTGTTTTACCTGCATCTCATCAATTCCTGCACGAATGAAATCAAAAATTGTTATTTTTATTTCGTCAGGATTGATATTCTCATCCGTAGTTGGGGCCATCATACTAAGTGCAACGATTAGGAGAGAAATAATTCCAACACCAATGCACTTGAGTTGGTTGCGCCCAACCTTCAACATATAACTATAATTCATACAAACAGATTTAACTGCTCCGTGAAGAGCAAATTTTCAAAATTTCCTCTTTCAAGGCTCTAAGCATAAAGAAAATCATTTACTCTACGTCTTGGTTGTAAAATCCACCAAATTACCTCTTGACAATATCCACTTTGAATCCATGATAGTCTTTACCCTTGTGAAATATGCAACGCCTTTTTCTCCATATTGGAAGTATAGTGCCGGTTTGTCATTGAACCGTTTTTTTCCCAAACCATGCTCAGCCGCTATTGATCCCCCTCTCTCAACGACAAATTTCATCATTTCGACCATTTTGGATTTGGCAAATATGGTTTCTTCCTCGTCTCTAGGCAAAAAGTTCAGATGAATGTGGGAATCACCAGCATGAGCCCATATGGCATAACCAAACTGTTCGAGCTCTTTCCTTGATTGCTGAAATGATTCGAATTCGTCTCCTATTTGCTGCGCCTTCGAAAGCAATGCTTGAAAATGATCATTGGGGATTGAATAGTCGGTGCCCAACTTTGCCTGTCCATTCCTTCTGACAATTGAATTTATCGTCTCGGGAACCAAATGTCTCAATTTTTTGTGATTTTCAATCTCCTTATAGGTTGTTGCCACGGAAGTGTTTTCAATTTGTAAGCGGTCAAACAAACCGACCCATGATTCAACTGCATCCTCTATACTTTCATCCGTTGCGTCCTGCTCAATTATCACAAGTTTACAATCAGGTGGAATACTTGTGTCTTCTGTTCTCATAATCTGCACTGCTCGTTCATCCAAATATTCAACTGACATTGGTGTAGGAAATTCTTCTGCTTCTCTCTGCTTTTGACAAAACCGAATCAATTCAAAAGCTTGATCCATTGTGTTGCAGAAGACAAAAATGCTCATTATATGCGGAGGTGGCCTAATCAACCGTAGTGTTGCTTCTGTAATTATTCCCATAGTCCCATTTGACCCGATAAACAAGTCAATTGGTTCACTATCCTCATTCAACACTAAACCAGCAACATTTTTTGTTACTTTTGGCAGATCATAAGGTGGGGGAACAGGAACCCGGTAATCCACACCATCATCGGTAACATAGACCAGATTGTCATGCTCTTTGGCAAAACTGCCTCTCAAATCCAAGCAGTCAGTCAATTCATTTTCATTGCAACCCAACAGTTTGATATGTTCTAAAAAGTCGTTTCTGGCCAATGTTATGATATCACCAGAGGATAAGACAACTCGTAAAGCAGAAACCCATTTTCGAGTAGGGCCATACTTGAACGAACGAGCGCCTGAAGCATTGGTTGCAATGTTCCCCCCAATAAATGCACTGCGTTCCGTCGGGTCGGGAGGATAGAACCATCCGATCTCTTTACACAAATTCTGTACAGATTTCAATCTCATGGCCACTGGAACTGTCAAATAGGCAATGTCTTCATCTTCAATGATTCTTACCTGATATTTCTCTTGGAATTCCGGATCTTCCCAATAGAACAATTTCCCGATTTTCCATGTGGAGGCAAGCACTTTCATTTCATCCGTTGCAACTATCCACCCTTCGAGAGGAACTCTTCCACCGGAAATCCCTGTTCCCCCTCCCGATATTGAAATGGGAATTGACCTGGAATTGGCATCCTTTACAATTTCAACAACTTCACTCTCTGTTTCTGGAAAAAAAATCAAATCTGCATTTGGTTTCTGTACAAGCCCTGATTCATCGTTTAGATAAGAATAATGCTTCTCTTTCAACCGACCCTTGTATTTCATTAGGTGAAGCTCAGCTTCCTAATATAAAGTCATTACTCTCCTGAACTTGCAGAAGTGGTTGACTGCAAATTTTTGACACGGGGTTCCAATTCAAGCTTTTCTTCTATTACTAGGTCGGCAGAAATGTCCCTGACCTGATCCATATACCTTTCAAGCTTCCAATACCATAGCAATACAATAAAAAACGGAAGTGAACTTGAATAAAACCCTATGAACAGTGGAATTGCAATGGGTGAACTCAACCCCTTGGTGATCAATGTCAGCAGAAAGAGAAGACCTCCAAGAAAGATTGCAAATGAAATCAAGAAATACCTCTTCTTGAGCCGTGGAATTTCTGGCTCGTCTGCCTTCTTTTTCTTAGGAGTCCTATTGAAACTTACTTTGGATCCAAGCCATCCTTTAATGACCGCTCCGAGCATCAACGGTTGACCTGCCATCGAGACAAAGTAAAATAGTACCGTGTAGGTAATCCGTTTAAAAAAGCCTCTTCTGACATAGATCAACGTTTCATCATCCATCAGCAACGCTGAAATCCCAACAATTGTTGGAATGGAACCAAGCAGACTCACAATAAACGAAATGAACGGAATAGAACCAGATCCAAACACCAGTTCGGGTGAGTAACGTATCAACGGGATGTCATAGATCGCAAGAATGATGAATGTAAACCCTGATACCCATGCCACTACTCCAAGTGTGGGTACAATCCCTGCAAAGAACAAATCCGTTTTCACATAGATTGGTGCTTTTGATCGGAGAAGTGTGACAATTCTTGCTTTGAAGCTTCGAGTGACACCTGTCATCCATCTCCACACTTGACGAACCAAAGAAAGCGGATCCCATGGAACAAGTGCCCAACTGCCAACATGATCTATGTATTCAATCCTATAATTCCTTGAAATCCAAAGTATGGATGTATCGGTATCCTCCGCGATTGTCAATTCGTCAATTCCGCCCTCTTGAAGTATGAGCTTCCGATCCAGCAATGCGGTGCCACCCGCAAAGATTGCAGAACCTGTTGCCCTTCTTGCCCGTTGAAGAAGTGAATAAAACTGGAGATGTAAAAATGCCCCCATAATCGTTAAAAAATTGACCATGTTTACAAAATCTATTCGAGCCTGTACCCCAATCGAGCCTTCCCGCCATCCGTTCAGACAGTTCAGAATAACTCTCGGTTCTGGAATATGGTCTGCATCCAAAAAAAGAACCAAGTCACCTTTGAGTCTTGGCAGGGCGTAATTAATTCCGCCTGCCTTGAACCCTTTGCGCGAATTCCTCGAAAAATAATTCACGCCGAGACGTTGAGTAAATTTTTTGATTTGGTCGTCTTTCGGTGCATCATCAATTACATTGACATCATATTTGTGCTTGGGATAGTGTAGACTCAACGCCCCCAATATGGTTTTCCTGACAACTGGAAAATGCTCCTGATACAACGGAATAAGGACGGAGACGAATGGAAGTTGATCCTCAACCTCCTTGTAGTGGATCCTGTTCCCTTCATCTCCTGCTCTGTCTGTCAATTGAACTCCCAAGTACCCCGGTGCACGAGGAATTGGCACAAACAGTTTTGAGAAATCCCAAACCAAAAAGACAAAATAGTTCCCAGTCAGAAACTCAACAAACAGAACCAAAAGATTTAGGATCGCATTGAAACTTTTTTCCTCAAGCAGAAGCAGGAATGACCGCCCTATGTACCAATTGAACAGAAGCAGCAACCCAATATAGACAACAAACAGAACCTTTGCGACAAGCCAGTTTCCCTTCACTTCTGAATCATATAGCGGCAAAAGTGGACGACGCAAAAAGCCGTCCTCTGTATACACCAATTCCACTTTTTTCTAACGAACCTGCTGATTTAAGAGATGATCGGTACATTTCTGGCTTTTATCTAATGTTCCTATGCAACAGAATGTTCGGAAACTGCTGGGCATTGTATTCTGGTGGTATCTGTATTTGATTTGAACTCAGATTCACCAGAACATCTTTCTCAAAATTCATCCAATCAGTCGGTAAGTTTTCTATCTGGTTAGAATGGAGCTGAACCTCCTTCAAATGAGGCAATTTCGAAAGACCTTCGGGCACATGGGTAATGTTCGTGTAGTTGACCATCAGCCGGCTCAAGCTCTTCAACTTCAAAATACCCTCCGGAAATTCATCCAATGGACAATGGTCTATTGAAAGATAGCTCAGGTTTTGCAGCTCACCCAATTCCAATGGCAAATGGTCAATGTCCGTCCTAGAAAGATACAGTGAATGGAGCTTTTGCAATTTGGATATTTCTTCTGGTATTACCCGAATCGGAGTCATCGTGACTACCAGCACCTTCAGGTCTGACAAGTCGAACAATCCCATGGGGAGTGCAGTTGCCTTGCAACCCAGAATATAGACAGTTTCCAACTGATCTGAAATGAATCTCGGAAATGGATGCAACTGTATCTGTTCCAGCCTGAGCTGGTGCAAATTCGGCAACCTGCCGATAATCGGCGGTATTCGCTTGATTTTGTTGCTCCTGAAATCAACGTCCATGAGATGCTTCAAAGCTCTCAATTCATCAGGCAACCGTGTCAACCGATTTTCGCTCACACGTAAAATTCTGAGATTCGACAGATTCCCAAGTTCAGAGGGAAGGGAAGTCAGCAAATTCTTGGAAACATCCAAATGCAGTAGATTTTTCAAGTTTCCGATCGAGGCTGGTAACTGCTCAACCCCCGACCCCCTCACTATCAGACTCTCCAACTGTGACATGCGATCAATGTTTTCAGGCAATTCCAGTTCATTTCCATACAGAATTTCAATTCGAACCAGATTTTTCATCCCCAAAAGACTCGAAGGGGACGTGGTCAAGTTGACATCCACCAATTCAATTCTTGAAAGCTTTCTTAGTTTGCCGATTTCCTCTTCAATCGGATTGAAGTCCATCCACCGAAATGAGACATCCTCCAAATTCTGATGCCAGCTCAAATCACCAGGGAACAACTGAAACCCCTCTGCACGTATAACTCTCAGCTTCTCCTGCCTACCCAACCCAAGACGTACAATGTCCGTTGATTTGTTCAAAAGCACAAGACGCTCCAAATTCGGAAAATTCGGCAAATCCTCCTCAAGTGGTGAAGCTATCAGCAACTCTTCCAAGTTGGGGAGGGATGTGAGCAATTTCGGAACAACCTTCAATCCACGAACATAAAGACCAACAATCCGACCTGAAATGGCCCTCCACGAGAACACCTGATGAATGGAATGAATGTGCCTGCCTGCCTGATATCCCCCAAATTGGGCCTCACGGAAGGCCAATTGCAATGTCTCACGATCCGACTCAAGCAACGCTTTCAAATCGATGAGCACGGGGAGTTTTTCCTTCCGCCCTTTCTTGCCGCGCACACCGGGACCATGCCTGACGGCACGGCGTCGCCGTCCCCTTTGGGTAACCCTAGCGGCGTCAGTCAAGGAAACGTCGTCTTCACCTTTCCTCCCTTCTTTGGTGGTTGGATTCGGTGGAGCCAGTCGGGTCCTAGGGACAGGTTTTCCTTCTATGGTATCAGCGGCGTCCTGACGGTTGGCGGTTCCACCCCCTCGTCCACCGTCATCCCCGAGCCTTCCAGTTTCGTGCTGCTCGGTGTGGGCCTTCTGGGCTTGGTCGGCTACGGCTGGCGACGAAGGCGGCGCCGGCGCGTGTAA
>JALUTL010000412.1 GCA_027016475.1 Candidatus Heimdallarchaeota archaeon | reverse complement strand
CTTGTGGTCATGGGCATAATTGGTCTGCTTTTAGGTTTGCTGAATGGTATAATCCTTGGTTTCGGACTTATCAATCTAAGCACTTCAGGTGATGCAGCATTTCTTATTCCATATCCAACCATAATGATCTATGTTGCCATTACAATTGGTGCTGCCCTGATCGCTGCCATCATACCCGGAATAAAGAGTGCTCGAATTCCGCCAAGCGATGCACTCAGGTACACAGGATAGGAGGCAAATGACATGATTCGAAAAATGCTTGAACTAAAAAATGTGACAAAAATATACAATGAAGGCAGCGCACGTGAAGTTGTTGCCTTGAAAGATGTAGACCTGACAATCTATGAAGGTGAAATGGTGGCTCTTATGGGACCGTCTGGCTCAGGAAAATCGACAATGCTGAACGTAATAGGTGGGCTTACACCTGTGACAAGCGGAAGAATATATATTGCTGGAGAAGATGTAACGGAATATACCGATGAGCAACGAGCGATCCTAAGGCGGGACAAGATCGGGTATATTTTCCAACATTTCAATCTCCTTGATTACCTTACCGCGGAGCAGAATGTAATGCTTCCCTTGCTTATCCAAGGTTATACCTTCGAATATTCGAAACGCCGGGCCATCATGCTGCTACGGGAACTGGGGCTTGGCGGAAGGACTGAACACTATCCAAATGAGCTTTCTGGTGGGCAAGAACAACGGGTTGCCATTTCTCGATCATTGATCACTCGTCCTGCGATAATTCTTGGTGACGAACCCACTGGAGATCTTGACTTGGAATCGTCTCAAGATGTGATGCGGCTTTTCAGACGAATAAACAGAGAGGAAAAGCAGACCTTGCTTCTTGTAACTCATTCAGAGTATATCGGCTCACTATGTGACCGAATTGTCCGGATTGATGACGGACAGATTGTAGAGGAAGGAGGTGCAAAGGAGTGAACACAATGTATTCAGTAAGCTTCCCAACCTTTAAGGCCTTGAAAAGAGAAAATGTAGACTTCAAAAGGAAAATCGAGAAGAGGTTAAAGAAGGCATATGGATTTTCCATTCGCTCAAAGCCCGTTTCTGTTGAGGAGCTGAACCAGTTCATCATTGCCTCCTTGATGTTCAAAAAACGACCCAAATCTCCTCAATTCATTTCCGGCCAAATGCTAAACCTCCATAAAAAACATGTTGAAACTCTTCTAAAGAAACTTGGAAAGATCTACGCCAAGGATCCTGAACTGATTAATACCCTTCAGGTGATGAAAGATGTTGAAAAGAAAATGAGTGACAAGTTTGATGGAATTGAGAAGACCAAGTCGCTTTCCAAAGAAATGGTTGAATTAGTCAAAGATCTGTATTTGAACGGGATTTTGCAATATTGGGCCTTTAATGACAAAGAATTGCTTGTATATAATGGCAATCAAGTTGAGATCAAGAAATCCGAGGATGGAGTAGCGGAAATAGAAAATATTGTTGATGAGATGACACTCGCGGTTTTCGGACGCAAACATGTTGTTCTTCTTGCACAGCAGATCACCAATATGAACAATACGCTGAATGATGTTCTTTCTCGATTGACGACTTACATAGGGAATTTGTCTTCTTTTGAGGATGACGATCAAAAAGCATTGATGGTTGAATTGACAAGCATTTTTGTTGGAAAGATATTTGGAATCCGAGAAGCCCTGAACATGGCCTTAAAACAAATTCGAAGATATGAGACACTTGGCGAAGAAATCAAGGGTGAAGCGACGAACCATCCCCATCTTATAAAACTCTATGAAGAATGGTTTGATCGAAATAGGCTTGAAGAAATGGAGAAGCAGCTTGAATCATTGGAACACTCAATTGGAGAGCATGTGGAAGAGCTACGTGATCTGCTTTCTGCGGTTCAGAAGGCGAAAATCGACGGTAAAGAGAATTCCACCGTCAAAGAGTTTGTGAATTTTGTAGTCAATGTCTACTATGCATTTGAACAGTTCAGATTTACAGCTGACACATTTCAAGACATTCCCAGCTTTACTGCACTCAGAGGTGACGTTGCTTTGGAAACTGGCGGCGCTATGAAGATTACACCCGAACCTGACAACATTATTACTGTTCGGGGAATCTTTAAAAGCTTCCCTCTTCACAATCACACTGTCTATGCAATAAGAGGAATAGATCTTGATATCAAACATGGAGAATTTGTTGCAATCATGGGGCCCTCTGGTTCAGGCAAAACTACGTTGCTCAATATCCTGTCTGGTCTTGACAGGCCTGATAGGGGGGCGGTCATAGTTGACAATTATGACATGATTTCTGTTAAAGAGAAAAAGTTGATAGAATTCAGACGAAATGTCGCCTCATTCATTTACCAAAGTTATAACCTGCTGCCAGTACTAACCAGTCTTGAGAATGTTCGACTGCCTTCTGACTTCGGAACCAAAAACCCAATCGGAAACAAAACACAGAGGGCAAAAACTCTTCTGATGGAGGTAGGATTGGATCAATTCGCCAACACCAGCCCCAAAAATCTGTCGGGAGGTCAACAGCAACGGGTCACCATTGCTCGTGCACTTCAGAATCAGCCCAAACTGATTTTTGCAGATGAACCAACAGGCGATCTTGACCATAAAACTGGTGAACAAATTATGGATATACTTACGCAAATCAACAAGGAACGAGGGGTAACTTTGGTTTTGGTGACCCATGATCGTGCCGTTGCGGAAAGGGCAGATCGTATTATCCATATGCAAGATGGTAAAATACTAAGAGAGGAAATCCCTGAAAATGTAAGCAAAAAATAAATATGTATCCATGAGCCAATTCTTTTTATGTTTTGCCTAATTATTGAAATCCAGCTTTTGCAGAGAAGATTTTTTTACTAATTTGTTCAATATGGTTTCGATGAAGCTTTATCATGTAGAAGGTAAAGAGCTTAAACCCATGGACGTTTCTGATCAAGTGACATTCTTGGACGGAGACGTGTATGTTGTAGACACAGATGACAAAATTTGGATCTGGATCGGAAAGGATGCTGGTGTTGAGGAAGGGACTGTTGCTGCATGGATTTCCAACAAAATGGATAAGGAACGGGATGGCCTGCCAGATGTCATGACGATTACCCAAGGTGAAGAACCTGAAGAATTCAAGGCTGCCCTTTCATTTACTGTAGTGGATGGTGATACGCCTGGCTTTCTTGTTCCCGCTAAGCTAGATATGGTTGAGTTTAAAATGTATCGTGTACATAGTGCTGCTGAAACTCCCAATTGGGATGATGCGGAGGTTATGGAAGTTCCTTTGGATCGCAAATCGTTGAAATCCAACGACGTTTTTGTAATTGACGGAAACGAGGTCATCTATTGTTGGATCGGTAAGGGTGCAAGCAGGGAAGAACGGTTCGAAGGGCAAAAACTTCTTCAAAAGATTGACGCTGACCGACAATACCTCCCAATACAGGTTACTATAACTGAAGGGGAAGGGACAAAAGCCGAAAAGGCATTTTACAAGTTTTTGGACGAGATTAAAGGCAAAGGACCTGAGCTTTCCGTTGAGGACAAAAGGGAAGCAACATACAAACCGGATAAATATAAGACGGCGGAGGAATTCAAAAAGGAAACTGAAAAGGAAGAGAAGACCAAATCTGGAAAAAGAGGCTTTTTGTCACGTCTTTTCGGACGCGGCTAAATCCGCAACCCACTGAACTAATCTCAGGTAACGATTTCTACAGCATGTATCAATAAATAGATAAAGAAAGTGGTTTTCTGCCAATGCCAACAGATGAGAAACCTCAGTTGCAATATAACGGTTTACATTTGTCAATTCACCGCGCCGTTTCAGATATGAAAATGCTTCGGATGTGAAAAAACCTCCATTGAAATATATCCATAGGGAAGATCCACACAATGATTGAAACCCTTGCAATTCCAGTATCCTGTCTGTAGAAATATTGATTCCTGCCTTTTGTAGAAATGCAGGACTCGCCCCAACCAACTCAACATTGCCTATTTCCATTCCCTTTCGAAAGTTGGCGTACGCGTTTGAGGCTTGACCTGTATTTTTTAAGTATGTTGTGTTGCCCCTAACCATGACACAACGATAGCCTCTTTGTTTCAAATTCTGCAACTGGATCAGACTATCCGCTCGCTTCATTTGAACTGTGGGCAATATTCTGTTTTGTCCTCCATCTAGGATCTGATCTAAGCGATCATATTCCGCGTCGACGATGATTCGGAGGGCACCTGCAACATTCATCAATTCATTCATCTCTATGCCAAGATTCCTCAGAACGGACATCTTGACACATAACCCTTTAATTTTCTTGTTCAACAATTCCTTTTGTTCATTGCTTAGGAAGATATTCACCTGTATGCAAAATTGAACCTCCTTAAAATACGATTTAGAGGGTGTCCTGTCTGGCAAAGAATGATTTGTCGCCTATTGTCCAGGAAGGTAATCCCTCATATCTTGTTCTACGATTTCTAGGTTTATATGCTTTTGTATAAACAAAAAAATGCAATGATCAAGAAATCCTTGCAAAAATGTAGTGGTTATCAGAAAACTATTTTTCAATGGGAAATTGAAAGTGAATTGATCAATGGACGAAGATGAAAGCCTAAAAATGACTCGTGCCAAACTGACTGGAAAGTATTTCCAAGAACTCAAGAGACTGAGCAAAAAACGAGACCTTAATCAAATTGTATCACACTTTGAATTGGATCATTCAATTGGGTTAACGGATCTTGCAAAAATAGTGGATATCCTCAATCAGTTTACTCAAAGTGAAAAAAACGATCTAATAGAACGATTGGTGCATTCATCTAACCTTTTCCAGGCATCTGTGGGGGGCAAACTGCTCATCGTGTCAAAGTATTGGTCACATGATATGGAACAAAGCAAAATCATCTTGAAGAAATATTCTTCAAGCCCCCATTGGCAACTTCGCGATTTGGCTGCTGAACTTCTTGCTGAGATGACACTCGATCTGAATGGTGAAGGGAGGGAGGTTCTAGAACAATACAGCAAATCATCTGAAATTAGAGACCGGCAATTGGCGACAAATGCTTTCAAGCATATTTTTAAGGCGCTGGAAAATTGGGATGAATACTCCGAAATCATATTGCCACTGCTTAACGATGATGAATTTTTGGTCAGAAATAACCTTGCCTACTATGGATTGGCAGCTGTAGGTTTGAAATATCACCCTGATGCTGTCATTGGCTACATAAAAAAATTGTTGCCTCATGCAACCTCCCCTCAGATCCGTGAGATGATTCTTTCCATATTCACGCATGAAAATGCAAGCCCTTACCTTTCCCTTGCCCTCGAGATTGTCGAGATGTTCTTGGATGATGAAAGCAAGGCTGTGGGACGAATGCGTTCTGCTGTCCTACAATCATACTGTTTGCAATACAAGGCAGATGTAATCAAATTCCTTGAAAACAGAATCGACAACCCAAAAATTGTTGACCATTGGGCTATTCTTTCGGCAGACGGGTTGCTCGACTTGGATGTCTAATGATCTCATCTACCATTCGCTGGATTTTTTCTGTTGATACGGCATCATAGTCCTCGGGGAGTTGCAACACTTCGTGAAACACTCTCTCGATTGCCGGTGTTTGAACTCCCATTTTTTTTCCGAATTCAATAAATGGTCCAAGCAATGCCGTAACATTGCTGCCGCTTCCTCCATGTTTCTCAGCTGAAATCTGGGTTGAAACTTTATGCACATATCTGGACGACACTGGCTCTTGTGGAAAATTTTGGGTTTCCAACTGTTTTTGAAAGCCTTTAAGCATATCATCAAGGACATAGATGTTTTTGGCTCTCAATACCTCAACCGCCTCATTAAACATTAGGTAGACTAATTGTGCCACTGCTTTGTCTGACAATCCTTGGGGATATGGTTGTTTTACCAACGCTAATACGGGAGACACAACATTCAAAACCAACTTTCGGTACAATTCCAATCGTATGTCGTCTATAATTGTTGTTTCGAACTTGTGCTGGAGAATATCCTGAACTTTTAGTAGGTGTATATGTTGGGTTTTGTCATCCCATCTTCCTAATCTGGTAGGTGCTTTTCTGTGATAATATACCAATTGATCTGAGATCTGTGTTGCAGACCACCAAACAGTTCCTACGACAAGCGGGTTGTCCGGGAAATATTTCCTGATCGTTTCCCCATTGGCTATTCCGTTTTGCAAACTAACCAGCACTGTATGTGCTTCCACTGCTGATTTGATTTGATTTGCAAGGTTTGCTGTGTCTTGACTTTGGCATGTAATGAAAACAATATCGAATGTCTTTGATCCTAATTCTTCCGCAGTCAAAATATCTGCTACAACTCGAAAACTTTCGGCACCTTCTACCGTAATTTCGCAATTTCTGCAATTCCGTTGCCTTCGAAGCAGAATCACGTGATGATCACTGAGGGCCAAACTTGCTCCCAAAACGGTGCCAACTGATCCTGCGCCAGCAACAAGTATGCTTGCCATGTGAAATACTTAATGTTGACTTATTTATGGTTGTTTTTATAACTAAATTCTATTTTAATGGCTCAAGAGGTGCAAGTTCATCAAGAGGAGGCAACGGATCCAATGGGGGCAAATCGTCCACAGTTTCTTTTTCTTCTGCAACCAATGGTGTTGTGGCTGTTTCATTTTCCTTTTTCTCTTTTTGTTGAGAAACCATCTTGGCTTCCTCTTTTTCAGAATATGCTTTCAAGGCTGTTTCCAGCATTTCACCATACCTTGCAACAACCTCTCCTACTTCGGTCTTCAGCAATTTTTCCCGCTGGATTTTTTTCACGTCAACATATGCCCCTTCGTCCTTCAGTTTTCGGACAAAAACCACAAACCCGTCAAAATTTCGGATGAATTCTTCTACTTCGCGTTCAAATTCCGCTCTGTTCACTTTTTCAAGAAGATGAACGTTTTGCATATAATTTCTCAGTCTATAAAATTCATTGACCCCTCTTCCTTCTCTTGGATAGCCAAGTACATCTGCGATTTCCTCCACTCTGTCTCCTAAGGCATTGATGTGGGTCAATGCTTGATGAAGAATTCGCTTGAACTTGCGGAGAGATTTGGTGTTAAGATCATACACTTCTTCCTGTGTTGGGAGAAGCCTTAAATCTCTGACTCCTTGGTAGATGCCATCTATTTCTATCTCTAGGATTTCAAGTTCATTTTCAAGCCCTTCCGCATCCTGTGGAACTGATTCCAATTTTTCAATGTCTTCAAGCAATTGGTTGACAACTCGTCGCTTTGCATTCAGCTCTTCAGTCCACATGTCTTTTGGCATCACTCCCTCAAGAATCTTGACCTTCAGGATGTCAAACTGTGCTTCCAAAAGCTTGATCTCTTCTTCAGGAACAGGGATTGTTGAATTCCTCAACTTATCTAGTTTTTCCTTCATCTCTTCATATTCCTGAAGATCCGCCTTGTCAAATGTATTATCATGAACCTTTCTTTCAACATATGACTTCACAATGGTCAACGTATAGTTTTTAGGTCGATCGTCCACCCTCTGTGGCTGTTGCATTTGTTCCATCTGCCCGTATCGATGCTGTTGGGTTGGAGAGGTTTGCTGTTGCATCGGGGTTGTGTTAGTCGAGACTTGTTGATATGATTGAGCACGGTAAGGTTGGGGATGAAATTGTTGTGTTGGCATCGAAGTTGCAGTTGACGGT
>JALUTL010000411.1 GCA_027016475.1 Candidatus Heimdallarchaeota archaeon | reverse complement strand
AATTGTAGGGGATTCAGACGCGGAGAGGACAATTGAGGCAAACCAAACATTGCTGTTTCACGCTGGGTTGAACGAAGGGAGAGCATGGTTTGCAATGGCAGCAAATGATAAAATTTCATATTATCTGTCGACGAAACAATTCAATGGATCTGAGACGGATGAATTTCTTCAAGCCGAATCATTTTTGTGGGATACTGATGATAGTGTCAGTGAATGGTTGGAGGTCGAGAACACAAACATTTCGATAGTTTTCAGATCTGAGAAGGATGCAAAATTCGTATTTGTCATCTATGAATACACTGAAGAGCAATTCAATGAAGTAAACACATATCTGATTGGCAGGTTCATTCGATCAATTGGTTTCTATCTACTTGTTGCTACAATCATATTTGTGGGATACAAGGTATACACTTTCAAAAGAGACTAAGAAGTACGAAAAGTAGCTCAAATTAGTAGTAGAACTTGACAATTAGTTCCAATTAATTCCAAACAAGCCAAATAATACAGATATAAAGCCCGATATGGAATCATATCAATAATCCTCCTTCTGACCAGGGGGTTTAGGAAAACAGAGCAAACGGAAAATAGAACATTTCAGTTAGGAAGGAAACCTGAATGGCTCGCCGGTCAATTCCTCAGATAGTTTCCATAGTTTTTCCTGATCCTCTTCAATATAGGATGCAGGACTGGATTGCCGTTCAGTTCCATCAGCATCAAAGTATTTGCCGGTCACACCTCTTAAGTTGGGATCTGTGATCAGCTTCATCATGCTTACAATACCTTTTTCGACAGGTATTGCGCGAGCCACGACTTCTGGACTCCTTTTTGGGTTAGGCTGGTATCGACCAACCCGGGATGAAGACAATTCACAGTGATGCCCAATGGTTCGACAAGTTTTGTCAAACGATAGCCGAACAGCAGATTGGCCAGTTTTGAATGGGCATAGTTTGTGTACAAACTGTAGTTGTTCTTGCCCAAGAGTACATCAAAATCAATTCGATCCACCCGATAGTGCATTCCGGAACTTACAATTATGATCCTTTTATAGTCGGATTTCGCAACAAGGTCTAGAAGCAGTGAGGTAGTAAGAAAGTAGCCGAGATGATTGGTGGCAAATGTAAGCTCGATTCCATCCTCGGAATATTGTAATTCATGGATTTGGACACCTGCATTGTTGACCAAGACATCGATCCTGTCATATCTTTCGTGTAACTGCTCAGACATCCGTCTGATTTGGGCAAATGATGACATGTCTGCAATATCGAATCTAATGATGCATTGGGGACATTGGTTTTGATCCAGTCAATCGTGGCATCCATCTTGTTTGGATTTCGGCCATGAAGAATAACATGTGCGCCCATTTTGGCCAGTTTCAAGGCGGCCTGTTTCCCAATTCCGTTAGTGGAGTCGCTGATGAATATGATTTTGCCTTGCATGCTTCATTAAACAATGAAATCAAATTATATCTTCTCATCAAGGAAAAATTAGTTTCAACGGATGAACAAAAATGATCTTTTTTGAATGCTTTAAGTTGAAATTGTGATTTATGCCGGCTCAAAACCTTTCAGATCAAAAAGTGATCCTTTCCGTTCATCATTCCATACGGCCTTTACCTTCATTCCAATTGATGGTTTCTGTGATGTGATCAGTTTATGGAAGAATACTGTGTCAGCTCCATCTACCTTTACAAGACCAAGATAGTATGGGTTTTCCAGTGGTTCACCCCTATGATCCAGAAACGTTTGAGTGAAGCTAACAAGTTCGCCAGTCTGTCTAAGATCCTTTAGATCAAGATCAGTAAGTTCCGTAAAGCAGTCTTCACAGAACATTTTTGGGGGAAGATAGGTTTTGGAACAGTCAGGACAGGTGTTTGCCAGTAATTTGCCGTCCTTGAGTCCATAGAAGAATTTTTCCCCTACTATTCCGGTGGTATAATGGAAGTGGACGGGAAATCCGCCGCGTACTTCTTTGGTTGGTGCATCTGTTGGTGTTCTTCGTTTTGTTAACATATCTATTCCTCCAGTAGTTTGAAGTATTTGATGTCGGTGATACTTCCAGTTCGTTCTTCAGGGCTTTTCCATACTGCCTTCACCTTTGATCCAACCTTGATTTTGTCATGTGGGGTTGCCTCATCAAGGAGATGCAGAAAGCCGGACGGGGAAATGGTGGTACCATCAATGTCGATGACACATGGAATCTCTGCTGTTTCCCTTCTTGAAGCATCAGTTCTGATGTATGCCAGTGAGAAAGTGTTGATGGTTCCAGTATCCGGAAGTTCAACAAATTCTACCATTGGAGAGAAGCATTCCTCACAAAACATTCGTGGAGGACATACTACCCTGCTGCAGTCGTCACATTTGACACCATA
>JALUTL010000410.1 GCA_027016475.1 Candidatus Heimdallarchaeota archaeon | reverse complement strand
GCTAGGTGCACATGCACCATCCATAAATCTGTGAATGTGAACCTTTTAATTTTCCGATCACTCATTCTAAATCATATGAACAATGTTGCCAAAATCCGAGAAATTTGGGAAAATGAGCAGGACGTGTCCTTGAGCCAAATACTTCCTCATCTAATCAATCTTTTGGAAAAAGCAAAGGCAAACCAAGAAGAAGTGCCTTTGGAATTGGAATTGGATATCCTCCTTGCTGCCAGCTATGCCATTGATTTTGGTTCAGACAAAGAATCCTTGGAATACATCTCGAATTTGATGTTCAAAATATTCACTTCAATTGCTGATCTTGAACCCATCTCAGACAATGTCCGAAAAAAAATTAGTCGTTTGACCTCTGTTTTGACCAATTCAGTTTTTGGTTCACTTATCAACGATGTTCAGAATAACCTAACTGAAACAAAACATGCCTGCAGGCAGGTATTGGGCATCAATTCTCAAATGGATGACACTGGAAACCCGCTCACCGATGTACTTCCGTCGTTTGGTCTTTTCCTTATGCAGATGATTGATTTGGGATTGCCAGACATTTGGTATGTTGAAAATATATCCGATTTGATAACGATAGTTGCAATATTGCAAAATTTTCCTGATCAACCACTTTATTCCGAATACACCCAATTCATGCAAACCGAACGTACCAAACTGCCATCTGACATCATTGAAAAATGGAAGAATTCTTTCCCTCACCGATCAGAAAAATATCGTTTCATTTCAATCATGCTAAACCTAGAGAACCCTTTAGACAAACATTGGAAAGATATCGCAGATGGTTGGCTTATTTGAAGTGAAAAGCATTTTTCATTAGAAATAAAATCCATGATGGTAAATTATTCCTACTCCTACTGGCTTAGGTGTACTTATAAACGCCTATACTCCACTTAACCTTGTGAGAGGCCTAAAAAGGCCGTATCATATTCAATAAAATCATAAAAAAGGTGATCTTATGGGATTAGCAGCATATTTTCTACGAAGAACGTTGGCAATGATCCCCCTAACCATTGGGGTATCCATGCTTACATTCTTTATGTTTGCAATTACCCCCATCGACCCAATCAATACTATTGCTGGACTTGATCCCGACAAGCAGAGGGAAAGAGAGCAGTTTGAGAAGGCATGGGGTTTGAAGGATCCATTATACAAACGATATCTGGATTGGGCAATACCAATGTTTACTAGGTTGGAGTTTGGTGAAAGTTGGACACGGGGAATTCCTGTAGAGGACATATTTACCCCGTTTATCGGAAATACTGTATTCCTCTTCGGGATCTCGTTTGTTCTCTCGTTGTTGGCTTCAACCATCTTGGGTATTGTTTCCGCAACCAACCACAACTCATGGTTTGACCAAATGACTTTGTTTGGAAGCCTTGTAGGATTTTCAATTCCCAACTTCGTTCTGGGATTGGTTCTGATTATTACAACATACAATTCCCTTGGGATTTTGGCCATTTACATCGGTTCAAGTGAAAGCACCCTATTCTCAAATTGGCCAGCGATAGTGCTAGCAGAAATCACCTTGTTGATTTCTGGTGTTGCATTTGCAACTCGGCTGGTTAGATCACAGATGCTCAATGTCCTAAGACAGAATTACATTCGAACTGCCCGAGCAAAAGGCCTTACGGAACGAACTGTCATCTATAAGCATGCACTGCGAAATGCATTGTTGCCTTTCGTAACTGTAATTGCATTGTCCTTGCCGAACATCTTAAGCGGTTCTGCTATCATTGAAAGGGTTTTCAATTATCCTGGTGTTGGTCGCCAACTTATACGCTCTGCGTTGGAATTTGACCTACCAACAGTGTTGGCAGTAACCATGTTCTTTTCAGTCCTCACTATTTTCATGTTGGTTGTGGCAGATGTCGTATACGGTTTGGTTGATCCTCGGATCAGGTTCTGAGAGGTGAAATGTTATGTCAACTATTACAACATCTTCAAAACCTCAACAGTTGGCTCTTCCAACACCTAAAAAATACAACCCGGCCTATTTCTCCTATATTTTTGTGATATTAGCGCCAATCTTCTTCTATCTTATATTCGACAACCTACGATGGTTCGCTCTGTTTGTATTTGTTGGTATCATTCAGTATATCGAATATCAAAGACAATTCGCTGCTGCAAGAAGCGAATACAACGAGCAGGTAATTCGATGGAACGCCGATCCCGCAAATCGGAACGCAAATGGTGAGCCACTTCCATATCCTGAACCTTTTGTTTTTCAGGCAACAGATGGGGAAGGAAATCCTCTGTTTCCAACTTTCATCCTCAGAACTTCTCTTCAGTACTTGGTTACTGCTGCGCTTCTCTATTTCATAATCATCAGATTGTTCCGGAATTTCGGACCG
>JALUTL010000409.1 GCA_027016475.1 Candidatus Heimdallarchaeota archaeon | reverse complement strand
CATAGATGCTGTTTCTATACCTATCCAATTATACCTATCCAATATTTCCTCTTTCAGTGAAGTCGGAAGGCCTTTTCGATCAGCTATTTCGTTCAGTTCTCTGAGGAATTGGTTGATTTGGGTCAAAGTGTATCGATCAAGTGCATCATTTTGTTCAACTGATTTCATTGCGGAAATCACCCTCTCTATTTGTTGTTTGGTGCAGGTTGTCTTGTGATGCAATTGATTGTGACACAATGTATTGCAACACAAGTCATTTTGTGGTGTAAAATATAAAACATTGTGAAAATCGAATGTTCCAGAGGTGTGTGATATATGCCAGCAATAAGCAATCCAGTATATTTATTCAATCTTGATTTTGTGTATAACATGACAAATATGTAAAAATTCATGTTGTATAAATTTCCAGATGGTAATAGAATGATACTGCTTCCAATTAATCATTTTCTCTAAAAAAATATATATGATTGGTTCAAAAAGGAATCTCTTTATTTTCGTATCCTAAGGTTGTTCATATGGCAGAAACAGCCTTTCTTTTCATCTTCTTGCTGATTGGGTTGCTTACCTTTCTAATTGAGGCTTCACAGTACATTTCAGAAAAGTTGACTATACCTCAGGTGTTAGGCGAAATTCTATTGGGTATCGTTTTAGGGCCGACAGTACTTTACCTTATCTCTTTTGCGGATCCTTTGGATTCAATTTTTTATGTTTCAGGAATTGTTTCTGCCGGTGAAATGGAATTTTCCACTCAAATCCTAGCGTTTGTCTCAGAAATGGCAGGTCTGCTTCTTTTGTTGGAAGTTGGAGTTGAAATGGATTTTGATTTGATAAAAAAGCTTGGCAAAAATTCAGCGAGTGTTGCCATAGGAGGTATCATTGTTCCGTTAATTTCTGGGATCATTTTCGCATTCATGTTCACTGATGTTGTCAAGACGACTGAATATTCCATATTGGATACCGCATTGTTTTTGGGTGTAGCGCTCACTGCAACCAGTATTGGTATATCCATCAGAGTTT
This sequence comes from Candidatus Heimdallarchaeota archaeon, assembly GCA_027016475.1. Lineage (GTDB taxonomy): Archaea > Asgardarchaeota > Heimdallarchaeia > Heimdallarchaeales > Kariarchaeaceae > WAKA01. The sequence goes on along the minus strand of JALUTL010000409.1, from coordinate 1,357 downwards.
TGATAGACCTTGACAGATTTGAGTCAAGAACAACTGGAATTTTGATCGGAGCTGCAATAATTGATGATATCCTTGCTCTCGTATTGTTTTCACTTGCTTTGGGGTTTGTGGAAGAGGAACAGGCATTTGGGACAGGAACAATAATTGATATGGGCATTATTCTATTGAAAATTCTGTTATTTGTATTGATCGTCTTGTCTGTCCATTACCTCATTAAGAGGTGGGTTGCAGAAGTTCTGATAAAGACTAAGGACACGTACAAGAGGCTCAGTTTTGTCATGGGATTGGTTTTTGTTTTTGCTTGGTTGGCTGGTTCATTGGCTTTGAGTCCCATCATTGGAGCGTTCGTCGCAGGAGTCTTGATCACTCAGAACTCTGAGCTCAAGGAGATGGTGGAAGAGTTGATCGCCCCTCTTTCAAAGTGGTTGATCCCGTTCTTCTTTGTTTCTGTCGGTTTCCGCATTGATTTGAAAGTGGTTTCAAGTCCTGAAATCATGATGCTGTCATTCGCCTTGGCCGTTGTTGCGATCCTGTCAAAACTTATTGGTGCGGGTCTTGGTGCATTGGCCAATGGCAATACAAGGTCAGAGGCCTTAGAATTGGGGTTGGAAATGTCTCCACGTGGTGAAGTTATTTTGGTCATCGCCACTGCTGGACTATCCATTGGAGTTTTTTCCGCCACTTTGGTTGCCATGATAGTGATGACAGTCGTAATTACTGCAACTGCGATTCCTATTGCTCTCAAAACAGCACTAACCAGAATTCCAACTCCTGAAGACAAATCAGAAATGTTAAAGCTATAGAAATCAATGACATTATAGAGGTTGACCAATGCCTGTCTCAATTAAAATTAAAAATTCACAGATAATAACGGATGTATTCTTGAAACGGGTCATTGAATCAATAGACAGGGACACATCCAATGATTTTTCTGTAAAATTAAGGTTCGATTCATCAAGGGACAGCTCGAAGCTATTGATATTGCAACACGAAATGAAGGAGATCAAAATTGTGAGGCATGGAGAAAATGATGATGAGATACGCATCAAGGGAGAAAAGGAAAGCGTCATTGAACTTATGAAGCTTATCTTGACTCATGCTGCTTTAGTTGTATCGGAAGAGCTATGTGAGGGACTGTTTCTTGACGAAACACTAGTCAGATTCAGGGCTTTACTGAAGGAAAATCTTAAGAACTCTATAGAAAATGCCTTTGAATCATGTCAAGATCATGAATGAATGCTTGAAAAACCTTTCAATCTGAAGCTCTGAGTAATACAGAGCATAAGAAAGGATATATGCTATGAAAAATAAAGCAATTTATGGCAAAAGAATTGGGTCCACCAAAACGATATAAGAT
>JALUTL010000408.1:4505-7703 GCA_027016475.1 Candidatus Heimdallarchaeota archaeon | reverse complement strand
ACATAAAATAAACATATATCAAAATTAATGAAAAGATAATAAATTTTTTGTTTAAAACACAGCTTAAATCATAAATTTGTCTGGCTATTATGGAAGTCATTTGTATCAAGAATCACAAAACCAATAAAATGATCATATGAGAAAATGCAGATCCCCGGCAGTCAAATCGATATGATTCAGAAAAAAAGAAAAAATTAAACAATTTTCCACCGCAGTTACTCATTGACTGATGAATTGGCTAGCAGGTTTAGGATTTCTTCACCATGATGTTCCAGCCCGACCTTAGATTTTCCGCCCCGCAACCCGTTTTTGAAAATTTTGAGGATCTTATTGTCTTCACCGATCACAAATGTATCCCTATCAGAAACACTTGTAATCAGAAAGTTTTTGGCGACGCCATATTTTTTGCTTATTTCTTTGGATTTGTCAGAGACTAAAGTATATTCCAATGCGTATTGTTTCTTAAATTCCTCCAATTTTTTGGGCTCATCCATGGAAATTCCTATGACTATGCTTACTCCCTCCTCTTTTAGGTCTTCATACCGATCTTGAATGGAGCAGGCCTCCTTTGTACAACCGGGTGTGAATGCTTTGGGAAAGAAAAAGACTATCTTTTTTCCCTCAATTGCATGGAGTTCTTTTCGTTCTCCATTCTCGTCAATGAATTCAAAATTCGGAGCAATATCACCTTCTTTTAGCCTCATGTGGGTTGTTCTGAATAGAGGTTTATAAATCGTTTTTCAGTAGGAGATTACAAAAGATCAAACTAATTCAACATCGTGAGCATTGCTTTCTTTAATTCCAGCCACTGTAACCCTAATGAATTCGGCATTTCTACGTGCTTCATCTAAGGTCAAGCCACCGCAATACGAGATACCGGACTTTAGGCCGCCGACTAATTGGTGAACAACATCCTTTGCTGTACCTTTGAACGGAACCAATGCCTCAACACCTTCAGGAACAACATCCTCCAGATCTCGTTCATCAAAAGACCCCTTCTTTTCACGTGCTTCCCGTCCCAACGTTGCACCGAATGATGCCATACCCCGTATTACTTTATACCGTTTTCCATTTCGGAGTATGGGTAGACCGGGTGATTCAGTAGTACCTGCCAACAACGAACCAATCATGACTGTGTCGGCCCCTGCCATCAAAGCTTTGGTTACATCACCAGATGTTCTGATTCCACCGTCTGCAATAAGTGGGATTCCCATAGGTCTTGCGGCTTCGGCTGCATCCATGATTGCAGTAAGCTGAGGTACACCCGCTCCAGCAACAATTCTGGTTACACAGATGCTCCCAGGTCCCACACCTACTTTTACACCATCCGCCCCTGCGCTGATTAAGTCTTCAGTACCAGTTTTTGTTGCTACATTGCCTGCAATTACTTCGATATCAAATTCGCTTTTGATTTTTTTGACGGTATTAATGGCCAATTCAGAATGCCCATGTGCAATATCGACGACAATGACGTCAGTGCCTGCCTCGATCAGAGCTGCAGTACGTTCAATGAAGTCACCTTTCACACCGACAGCGGCACCCACTGCCAACCTTCCTTTCTTGTCTTTCGTCGAGTTAGGGTTCTCCTTTTTCTTGATGATGTCCTGCACAGTGACAAGTCCCATCAGTTTGTTGTTGGTGTCTACTAGGGGGAGCTTTTCAATTCTGTTTTCATACATGAGTTCTTTTGCCTTTTCGATGGAGATGTCAGGTGAAGCAGTGACCAACCGGTCAGCAGGAGTCATTGCCTTTTCGATTGCGGTATCCGGATTGGCAAATTGGATGTCCCTTTTCGTCAGGATTCCCTGTACTACAGCATTTTGGTCAGTTACGATGAGCCCTGATACGTTATGGGCTTCCATTTTTGTCATTGCCTCGGCGATAGGGAGATTTTTTTGTATTGTATATGGTCGTTCAATGATTATGGATTCAGCCCGTTTCACTTTCTCGATTTCGGCTGCTTGATCCTGGATCGGGAGGAAGCGGTGGACGATACCAATTCCACCCATTCTGGCCATTGCGATTGCCATCTCCGCTTCGCAGACCGTGTCCATATTTGAAGCGACGATGGGGATGTGAAGGCGTATTTTTTTGGTCAGGTTTGTTGAGACGTCCACCTGCTTTCTGGTTGAGACCCTGCTGTATTTGGGTACCAACAGCACGTCCTGGAAGGTTAGTCCGAGTCTTATTTTTGATGCAGTCATCCAACAAGTAATGTTTGAATCGATTGGTATAAAACTTTGAATGTTGGTGACATGGCGGAAGGGAAATGGCGGGAGTGAGGACGCGATACATATGCAATACATCCAACATCTCCGCGATACATATGCAATACATCCAAAAAATATGCAATACAACGCAATACGTAATACAATGCATTCGCTTTGGACGCGATACATGGGAGAAATCCGCTATACAAACGACATTACAACTGAACATTTGTAATGCAAACACCAATAACAAATCAACAAACAGTTGAAATTTCTCATATTTGATTAAGTAAAACATTCTGGAAATGCTTTGCCTATGGGATTATAGACCATCTAAAGAAAGAGTCAACAAAAAATCTGATCTTTTCAAGTTCGTCCTGTTCCAATGGTTTCCCTATTGAGGAGACCAACGATCCGTAAATGGACAAATTGGATTGGATAGAGCGTATCAAATAGTTCAGCCGTCTGAGCCTTTCCAGTCCCCCCTTCCTGAAGACATATGCATACACCAAGTAGTCATCGGATGAGACCAAGGTGGTGATTTGATCGAATCTGTAGATGTCAGGCACGAGATTTTCGCCAAAAACCTCCTTGCCAAAGAGATGAATTGCAGAGAGGACATTGCCCATGAGAGATGCGTTGACTGCAATGTCAGATTGGTAGGTTTCATGGAACAGAACGGTTCCATTTCGATCCAAAATGAGGAACAGAAGAGGTTCTTCAGAGGAAATGAGCGGTTTGACGAGATTTCCCATGTGTCTCTGCCCGATGCTCTGTTCCAACCCGACCAGATCAAGCCTTGTCCTGATATCGGCCCGAGGATTGACAAGTTGGTTTTCCACTGCCTCCAAGTTGTTCAGTTCAATGGCGATGGTTTTCCCGAATGTGTCAAGGCGAAGTTCGGCCGCCATTGATTCGGCAGTTCGCAACCTGGTTTTGGCCTGTTCGGTATTTCCTTTGACGACATCTAGTTTGGCCAGCAGGAACT
>JALUTL010000408.1:0-4495 GCA_027016475.1 Candidatus Heimdallarchaeota archaeon | reverse complement strand
AACTGCAGCAGAGCAGAAAGCTGCCCTCTGCCAATCCTGCCATATGGTTCAGTACCTCCTCCAATTCATTCAGGACAGTTTCATCGCCGGACACATTGATTTCGTAGATCAAAAGGTCAGCAGTTCATACATTGCACGATCATCAGGTCAAAATGGATCAATCTGCCGAATGCGATGGCCTTGAACTTTTCTTCGGCCATCATTTTGAGGAAGGGTCGTGGTGATTGTTTCAGGATCATGCCCCTGATGATTTCGGCGCAAAATTCTGTAAACTGCATGTGTTGGACAGAGGGAAGCGCCAGCATTTCATCGAGTAACCTGTTCGTTTCATCAATTCTATTCTGTTCCACCAGAAGCTTAAGGAGGTAGTAATAGACAGTCACGATTCCTGTTCCGTATCCACTTTCCTTCATCAGATTGAGCGCTTTCATGAAACATTTTTCCGCCTGCTCCATCTTTCCTTCAAACTGGTCACACAGTCCGATGTTTCGATATGCAAATGCTTCAACACTTTTGAGCAACTTGGTTCTGTTGTTCAGGTCAATTATGTCATGTGCGAGTTTTCGAACTTTTGCCAAATCCCCCTTTCGAAGATGTATGAGGCTGATGTTCACAAGTGACATTCCGACGCCCCTCCAATAGCCGATGGATCTGAAACCCTTCTCAGCTACCTTGAGCGACTGGAGTGCCTGAATCCATTTCCCTTTGGAATTGTAGATTATGCCCATATTGTTGAGAATATGTGCCAACAGCTTTGTGTTAGAATGGTGCAGCAATATTGAATGCGCTTGCCGATAGTGGTTCATGGCTGCTTCGAGGTCACCTTCCCGCCAAAGAATTGAACCCAGTATGAAGTGATAGAATCCTTGGTCTTCCTCATCAGTTATTGCCTGAGGCGGGGGCAGATGGGTTCGAGCATCCTGTGTCAATCCGATGAACTGTTCAATGAATGCCAATTGAAGCTTGCATTTGGTTTGGAATTTCTCAGAGACCCTTTGCATTGATTGAAGGAGGAGTTCAATTGCCTCCTGATTGCGTTCCTCTTCAAACAGGAGTTGTGACAGGAGCAGAACGGCCTCTTCGTTTCCTTGGACAACTTGTGCTTACAACGTTTCTCTGATTTGGTCGAACTTGCTTCGTTCACCGGTCAGGATGATCTGCCTGATGTTGTCCATCAAAACACTATGCATTTTGAAGTATTAAAATTTTTTAAGCAATGAAGCAGGAAAATAATGTAGAGGGAAAGCGCATGTAGAAGGATTGTGGATATTTGCATGAGGGATCAGTTCATACGGACTGTGAGATATTGAGGAGAATGTGACATTGTTCTCAGATCCAGGTGTACAAGCGTAGCAAATTTGTGCAGTTTCCCGTGGTCAAAAAGCAACAGGTCATCTGGTCAAGGTCAGGTTTGGAGTTCAAGGATCCTTAATCACTACAGCTGTTGGGCAAACGGGGCAAGTGCCATGAGCACTGAATCCATAAACACATGTGCCCGAGTCAATTTCCCCTGTGTCAGGAAGGCAATTGCACCATCTTTTGTTTTGCTGTTCCTTTGCCCAGTCATGTTGTCGATTACCACCCCCAATTCCAAACCCTCTTCGACAATTGGCCTTACTATCGATTCAGGAAGAGAGACCAAAATCTCCCCTCCAAATGCGAATTTCACTCCATCAGTCGCTACGCAACTGGAGGTCAGGTAGGGTTGCCCTTCAACATAGGTCATCCCACCTTCCATTCCTAGTCCCAAATGTCCCCCATGTTTCAATGCATTGAAAGCTCGATTTTTTGCCCCTTCACGTACTTCTTCAGTTGAGATAGGCATTTTGGAAACCCCGGATTCAACATCCACGCCCAGAACTTCTGCATTTGGCCAATATTGGACGGCAGCTTTCTTAGCCGCCTTGATTTTTGCAGGATTGGATGAACCAACGATGATTTGCATGAGCCAATGAGATTTTCTCTTGATTTAATTGTTTTCAGAGTTTAGACCCATAAGGCACAACTTTCCTCCAAAATTGTTCTCGATTTTTTATGGTGAATTTTTCCTGCTATTTATGGGATAGGAAGAGTATACCAAGAGAGGACTGATATGAGAAAAGCAACAGGGTGCATCGCGGCCTGTACGGGTGCAGAGCATGCGGGACTGAATGCCGATATCAATGGACGATCAGCATCCTGAAGAAAGTAGTCCCAAAGGTGTTCGCCCAATAAAATAGCGGCGAAATCGTCTCGCCAAGCCGTCTGAGGCTGGTCTGCTTCAGCGGCTGAATTAGTTCCCTAGCGGAACTGGACGATGAATGGATTTCCATATTTCCTTGTTCAGTATTCTATTTGTGGAGAGGAAGACCTTTTGTGGAGAACATATTTTCCCAACTTGGTTTTCAGCACCCATCCATTTTGTTCAAACTTTGACATGATTTGGTTCACATATCGAGGGTTTAGTGAAACAATGGATGCAATTGTTTTTACATCCATCCCTCCATAGTGAGAAGGGTTTTCTGCATGGCGGACGAGCACTCTTGCCACGTCAAGTTCGTCTTCATTGAGCATCATTTGGATGCTAGGGCTTCTAAGATCACCCAAAGTATTTCGAAAAAATTCTAGACCCAAGTTTACTGCATAATCCACAAATCCTTCTACAGATGTTATGCCGAACTGCTTTTCCAACAGGGGGTTTTGAATAAGTTCTTCAATTCTTGTTCTCAGGTTCAAATTCAATTCTACCAAGCCGCCTGAAATGTACTGACTCAGGAAAATTCGAAGTGCAGCTGGTTTGGAGCAATGGTATATTTGTTCAAGTTTACGGATCAGGTCTGCGTGTTCTCCTGAAAAGGTTGTACTGATCGTCACATACTCTTCCTTCACAAGGTGTATGCCATGTATACATATTTAATGCTTCTCCCCCAAAAAAAATTGTAATTCAGTAAATAAGCAATGGCAGAGTACCTATCGTGATCCATACTTTTCATTCAATTTCCTAAGGAAACGCTGTGCCATCTTGTCTTCAAGTTTATGTGGTATTATGTTGGAGTAATGTGCAATCGATGTTGAAACAGAAGTTATGTCATTCAAGGACAAAGATTTTTGTTGGGTCAATTTTTGCATTGCTTGAGTGGCTTTGTTTTCGAGGAGTATCCAATTTTCCTTTTTCGCTAGTTTTTGTGCCCTTTGAAGAAGTAGGTATCCAAGGGTTTTATCGCTTAGAAGAGAGATTGCTATTCCTTTCAGATAGAGGAATTCCGCTTTCAATCCCAAGGAATTGTATCTTGAAATTTCTTCATCCAAAAGATTGAGTGTAAAATGAATTTCGGCTTCAATTACCTTCTTTTCTTCTTCAGTTGCATAGTTTTGCCACTCAAAAATACATAATTCAATCAAACCGATGATACTGGCGATTGCAGTTTCGTATTTGATGTCAGGCTGTGACAAAACAGAGCGATATAATAGCTGTGCACGAACTTTGTTTGATGCCCTTGGTTTTTTTCTGAGAATTGATGCTTCAATTAGTTTGATGCTGTTATCCAGATGTATAAACCCTTCTTTTTTTATCAAATGCTGTAACTCAGCCAAGAGTTTTTCTGCTTCATTAGTGTGTCCTTTGCTTGCCAAGATGCCCACAAGATTTTTCAAGGTATTGACTTTAAGGAGTTCATTATCCACCAATTGAGCAAGGTCATTTGCTTTGCGATAATGGGCAATCGCATTGTCTTCCTGTCCCATCTTGTTTGAAACAAATCCAAGAAGCTCATGTGTTCTGGCCATGTTTTCAATCCGTTTGTGTTTTTGATAGATGGTCAATGCCTCAAAATACATTGCTTTAGAATCTTTTGGGTCTTCCAAGTTTGACATCAATGCACCCAAATTGCAAAGTGTATTGGCATATCCCACTTCATCCCGTATTTCTTTTTTGGTTTCCAATGCTTTCAGATAATATTCTCTGGCCTCCTTTATTTTTCCAAACCATTCCAAGGCAATGGCCAATGTGTTGAGCGAATGCCCTAGTTTCTTTTTGTTTTGCATGGTTTCTGCCAATTTAACGGCTTCTGCAGCTTTTTGTGTTCCTTTTTGATAATCCCCCATTTCAATGTGAATCATTGCTTCAGTATATCGTATTGAATGAATCCAATAGATGAAGTTTGTGTCATGCTCAATGATTGGCGCATTAGCTAATACATTAAGAGCGTCTTGGAACTTTCCCATCCTAAATTGACATGACACAAGCCTTGACAAAGCCATCAGTGATTCAAGAGGAGTGAGGGCGTGTATCTCCCAAGCTTTTTCTGCAAATTTCAGTGCAAGAGACAATCTTTGTGCAAATTCATAATACAAACTTTTGACAACTGCGTAGAGGAATGGTTTATTCTTGTGTTGGGTGATTCGATTATTTGCCTCTTTGAAGTGTCCATTGGTCAGAAGGTTTAGGATCTCGAAATATGCCATCAATAATAAAAAAGGCATTTGATTGGCTAATAAAAGTTTTCAAACTCGAAAG
>JALUTL010000407.1 GCA_027016475.1 Candidatus Heimdallarchaeota archaeon | reverse complement strand
CGTATTCTCTCTATTGGGAAGAACCGGTTGAGTTTTTTGCCTGATTCATTTGGCAGGTTGAAGTATTTGGAGAAGCTCTATCTTCCTCGCAATGAGTTGAAAGCCCTTCCTGAGACAATAGCGCATTTGCGGAACCTGATGGTTCTAGATTTGCGTGGAAACAAATTGGTGGAGCTTCCTGAAACCATAGGGAACCTTCGCTTTTTGGAAACGCTTATTTTGGATGGAAATTGTCTGGAAGAGCTTCCGTTAAGTTTTGGAAGGCTAGGTGGGTTACGGTATTTGGATTTAAGCAACAATAGGCTTAGATACCTTCCCGAGACAATGATGGATCTTTTGGGTCTTCGAGATCTGAATTTGGAAAACAACAAACTAGAGTTTTTGCCCGACCAGTTGTTTCTTCGGATGGTTCGAATCAAGGAGGTAAGGTTGGCAGGCAATCCACTGCGAGAACCAGTATTTGCTGACGGGCTTGTTTCGTGGTTTTATGATGTTCCTCTGAAGTGTGTTGTCTATATTCCCAAGGAGTGGAACTATATGCGTTTCAAAAGGTATTTGAACATGTTTGGAATGCCGACCAAGAATTTCGTTCAGCAGGACAATATGGCAGAGTAGGTCTAATATTCAGTAGGTTGGAGGAAAGGTTTAAAGGGTTGAGTCCATTCAACTGTATGGCCAAGAAGGTTTTGATATTAGGCTCTGGAGTCTCCGGATTGATTGTTGGATCACTTCTGTCGGAAGTGGCGGAGGTTACAGTGATTGAACAGTCAGAGCACGTTGGTGGGCGGGTTCAGTCCGTCAACGTGCAGGGCTATCAATTTGATGTTGGTGCAACCTTGATCACACCTTATTTCATAGACTTTCTTTCGACAAAAGTTGGTGTCAAACTGGATATGGTTGACATCACGTGGGACATTGTAGCAACGAAGGAACGGATTCCAATGCGAATAGACTTTTCACTTACAGCCTTGGAAGATCTCCATAAGATCACTGGAAGGCCATGGACTTCATTTCTTTGGCCGATGCTGATGTTCTTCACACACATCCACGATTTAAAGACAATGTCGATCAAGGAATTTTTGGAGGAAATAGATTTGGACAAGAAGCTTCAGGTCTTTTTGACGGCAGGAAGTGTTGATGCAGGTCTTCCGACAGACATGGCCAGCGCCTATACTCTAAAATTGCTGGAATATGCACATAACTTCAAGTATCCGGTCGGAGGAACAAGCCAAATTCCTCAAAGGCTCGCAGAAAAATTCAAATCAAATGGTGGGACAATTCGGACATCCACAAATGTTGCGGGGATAAAGGAAAAAAGAGGCTCAGTTGAGGTTTATGTGGAAAGCGGACATGGTTCTGAGACGATTGAGGCAGATTATGTGGTATCATGTATGGGAGTTCCGCACACACTTAACGTGCTAAAGTTCAAAACAAAGCAGATAAAGAATGCCAGAAAGCTTTTGGCACGATCACGTCCAACTATCCAGACTACTCATCTGCTCTATGCTTATGAAGGGAATGCAAAGGCAAACTACAAGGGTCGAGCCCCTCTTCTGAATTATTATCCATTGGACACTATTGATGAAATCAATGGAATAATGAAAGGGGCGTTGAACGGGGTAAATCAGTTCAAAGGCTTTTATGTCCATTTTCCTGCGTTGGTTGATGAGACGCAGGTTATTGACGGAAAATATCCACTCAGCTTTTGGAGTGTAACGACGCAGAATCCGAGCGAAGAAGATATTGTAAAGTTTCGGCAATTTGCAGAGGAGGAATACACGCGCTATTTGCCAGATTTCAAAGAAAGGGCACAATTTTTGGGGTATCAAAGTCCTCGATCGTTCATCGCTTTGTACAATGATCCGGGCACGACATCCAATGTTGCAGGGACAGTTGATTTTCCAGTATTTCCGTCTCAATTGTCCAAACGTGTGTACATGGCAGGAAGCGCGGTGGAAGTTGAATTTGCCTCATCAGTTATACAGGCATCCATGTCAGCATACAAGGTGGCAATGCATTTGAAAAAAATGTTATAATTGACAGATTCCAGCCAATATAATGATCGATCAAAAAATTGCATTTTGGAAATACATTGCGGAGCGTCATCGAATCTATCTCAAAAGAAGAGAAGGGCTTTCGCCTCCTTGGACTGAGGATCCGATTTTGGCGAAGTATAGGTTCACTAATGTATTCAGGGATCTGGACAGGGGAACAAGATATGTCATTGATCTGCTGATTCCAAAACTAAAGGATAATTCCGAGAAATTGATTTTCAATCTTATAGCTTATAGATTGTATAACCGAATTTCAACTGCTGAGGCACTTGGATTATTGAATCATGAAGGTTTTGACAGGACAGTGGTTGAAGACATTTTAAGAAGGTTGAA
>JALUTL010000406.1 GCA_027016475.1 Candidatus Heimdallarchaeota archaeon | reverse complement strand
AGATTTATGATGATTGCCGGAAACTTTTCCGATTTAATTCATCTTCGAAGGATTGTGATTGGCTGCCTTTGCTGTTTGTATGTATCTGATTGTAACGTACATGAAGAATGTTCATTCTGATTACTTGAATGGGCTATATGTATCTCATAAGAAAATTTGGCAAATTTTTCCTCAAAATGTTACCAACATTAAAAAGAACTTATCCAAATCTAATGCTGATATCTAGAAAACTGTGTTTTTCAAAAATGTGTCTGTTTTTCATGTTGAAGGAAAATACACTTCTGAATTTGAAAGAAACGGGGTTATCTGGTGCTTCTTATTTGGCAGATGAGATCGCGTATCTATCCCCCCCTCCTTCCTCAAGAATCCCTCCAACACTGTTTTCAGCCAGATTTTCTTGATGAAATCGTAAAAATTGACAATAAGAAAAGGATTTGATATTATCCCCTTCCTTTACAAATTTTTCACTATGGTGGTGATGTTTTCGAAATATACGATGAAATTTGCCATCTACCTCTATCCCTTGTTTTTGAGTATTTCAGGGAGAAGTAATTGATTCTTCCTACATTCCTCCTGATCCGAGAATTATATTGCATAATCCAATAGACTATCGAGCAGTTAATCGACAAATATTGAAATTTCTTTATGAAACAGTTGAGAGGAGTGATAAGCAATCGATGAATTCAATCACATTCTACTACAGTTGTCCATTTTGATAATATCTGAGTACATCATGCCACCCAATGTCTGAACGGTAATGTAACAGGTTTTTTTCGATTGCAATTTGCGAAATACCCGCATATGCCTTTCGTTTGGCATCAATAATGTTGTTGCCCACTCCAACAACGGAAAATAACCGACCACCTGCAGCTACGGGTAAGCCGTTATTGTTTCCTATGGCTGCACTGAAGAGAAGTGTATCTGAGTGGTATAAACTTTCGATTCCGAAGATTCTTTTTCCCTTCACATGTGAATAATTTATAGGATAACCATGGGATGCTCCTACGACACAGACTCGGGTAAGGTTGTCAAACTTTACTGAAACTTTGTCAAGGTTTCCTTTTAGGCATGCAAGTACCAATTCTGCATAGTCATTCGTCAATCCTGGAAGGATTGCTTGACATTCCGGGTCTCCCCACCGTGCATTGTATTCGATTGCGTAGATTTGACCTTCGTCCGTGATCATTCCGCTGAAATACAGAATTCCTATAAATGGGACCCCTTCCTGCCTTAACCCCTCAATTGCCGTGCTGACAAATTTTTCAGCAATGGTTTTCTCCTTTCCCTTGACAAGCAATGCAGGGCTGACAGCCCCCATACCTCCTGTGTGGGGACCTTCATCATGGTTGTTCAATCGCTTGTGGTCTTGTGCTGTTCCCATGATTTCGAAGGTGTCTCCATCAGAAATGGCATAGAAGGAAAATTCTTCTCCTTTCAATCCGTCCTCGATCAAGAAAGTTTCGCCTGCTTCCCCAAAGTCCTTCATTTTTGCAATCGCTTCAACTGCCTTATCCAAGCTCGTGGCCTTCAATGCTCCTTTTCCACCGCACAAGCCACTGGCCTTGATGAACAGTGTCTTAGACGGATTTGTTGCGTATATTTCTTTGACGTAGATTTCTGCACTGTCTTGATCTTTGAAGATGCGGAATTTTGGATGGGGTATCCCATATTTTCTCATGAACTCTCGTGACCAAGCCTTGTCCCATTCGATTCGTGATGCGGCCTTTGTAGGGCCGAAAACATTGAAACCGTGCTCCTGAAGCAGGTCTGTCGTACCCATGGCAAGGGCGTCATCCTGTGCGACATCCACAATGTCTGGTTTGTGTTTTTGTGCAATTTGAAGAAGGGAGTCTGGATCCTTCAGTGAGCAGTTCTTTTCAATGATCACTGGTTTGTACCGGTTTATGGTCATCCAGTCATTCCCTGGGGCGACAATGATTTTTTCGACATGGGGGCTTTTCTCGTAAGCGGCCGAAATTGCATGCTCTCTTGCTCCTGATCCGCAAATCATGATTGTTAACTTCATGCTTCATCACCTGCCGAAATGGATGATGTACGGGTGCTAAGCTCAATTTCATAATGTGATGCAGTTTCCAAAATGATGCCTTCTTCCACCAATCTGTGTAGCTCTTTCCCGAACGGTGTTGGGTAATTGCCATCTATGCAGGCCATACAGATGTTGGGGAGCTTGATGGCTTTTTTCAGGTTGTCGTTTTCCAAATAAGTCAAAGAATCCGCTCCGATTTCCTGTGCGATTTGGTCTATGTCTTTGACCTTTGCAGCAATCAATTCATGCGTGGTTGTAAAGTCCACTCCGTAATAGCATGGGTGGCGTGTCGGTGGATTGGTTATGGCAACATGCACTGAGTTTGCTCCCCGTTCTCTCAAAAGCTTGATCAGGAATTTCAGGGTAAATCCCCTTATGATGGAATCATCAACGAGTAGGATGTCCTTGTCAATAATCAGCTCATCAATGAAAAGATATTTTGATTTTGCCGCAATTATTCGATCATCCTCTCCTGGCATGATAAATGTCCTGAGGGATGTTCTGTTTTTGAGGATTGCATCTCGCAGTGGAATTCCCAGAACTTCACTTATAGTTTGGCTTGCGGTTTTGGATGTATCCGGCACTGGAATGACATAGTCCACTTTCAGGCCTTTTTGCTTGAGCTGTTCTCCAAGCAAACGTCCGAGTTCCAGTCGAACGGTATAGACATTCCGTGATTCTATGATAGAAGCGGCACTGGTGAAATAGACAAACTCAAACATGCACGGAAACCGTTTTTCCTCTATCAAATGGTGGATAGTAAGGCTTTTGTCGGAATAAACCATGAGGCTTCCGGGGGGGACATCACTGGTATTCTTGACACCTGCCTGTTGTAGGACGATGGATTCTGAAGAGAACACATAACCATAACCAATGCTTCCATAAACGAAAGGCCTGATACCCCTTGGATCGCGGATGGCAAACATTGAATCTCCCAAAATGCCAACAATGGAGAAAGCTCCATCAAGTTCTTTCAAAAGCTTACTTGAGGCTTCCTTCAGATCTTTTGTTTCGTTTATGAGTTCTCCGAGCCTAACTGTTATAAATTCGGCATCACTTTGGTACTCTTGCTGTGTTAGCTGTCGGATATTTGTTACCTGTCCATTGTGGCACAAGGACAATTTTCCCAATTCTGTGTCCACTGAGAAGGGTTGGGCAAACCTGTTTACATCAACTTCACCGTTCCTGCTGCCGTAAGTTGGATATCTTGTACTTCCAATGACGTTTGTTACGGTCACAGTTTCTATTGGGATGGTAATTGGTTGCCCTTTGACCTTTGAGAGGCAGTGTAACTTGCTCTGCTCCCAAGCAAGACCAGATGCATCCTGTCCGCGATGCACCAGCAATTGCAGAAGGGAACGTGCCTGTGTGAGATCTATTTCAATTCCACATACCCCAATTACACCGCACATTATTTTGACCTCCTTGGCAATTGAATTTCGCCCATGGAAATTTTCATCAGCACCTCTGGCAGGAGCTCATGCTCCACGGTCAAAATTCGTTTGCTGAGTGTTTCAACAGTGTCGGTTTCGAAGACCGGTACACATCTTTGAGCCAGGATCTTGCCGGCATCGACTTCCTCGTTTACGAGGTGCACGGTTGCTCCGCTGACTTTCACACCGTATTCCAATGCCTGCTTTTGTGCATGCAAGCCCTTGAAGGAGGGAAGAAGGCTGGGATGAATATTGATGATCCTGTCCCTGTATTTCTCAATGAAATATGGGGTGAGTATCCTCATGTAACCTGCCAATACGACCAAATCGACTTCGTGTGATTCCAAGTGGTTCAGGATTGCCTCCTCATGGGTTTTTCTGTCAGGATAATCTGCCGAAGGGACTGCAAACGCCTTAATCCCAAGGGACGATGCATGTGTCAGGATCATTGCATCTGGCTTGTCGGAAATGACAAGTTCAATAGTTGCATCCAACTTTCCTTCTTCTATGGCTTTGGCAATAGCCATAAAGTTTGATCCTCTTCCCGAACCAAGAATGGCGAGCTTCATTGTGTTTCTCTCCTTCGAAGTACATGGGCGGTCACTGTATTTCTCATGAGCATGGCAATCGTCATCGGTCCAACTCCGCCCGGTACTGGTGTAATTTTGCTTGCTTTCAAGGCCACCATTGGAAAGTCGACATCTCCAACTAGCCCATTAGGAGTTCGGGTGATCCCCACATCAATAACCACTGCTCCTTCCTTGACCATATTGGCCGTTATCGTTTTCGGCTTTCCTACTGCCGAAACCACTATGTCCGCCATTCTTGTGAAAGCTTCCAAACTCTTTGTCTTGCTGTGGCAAAGTGTTACTGTTGCATTGTGCTGTTCCAAAAGGCGGGCCAACGGCTTTCCTACTAGGTTTGAACGGCCCACAACCACTGCATTTGCTCCCTCCAGTGTGATTCCTGAACGTTTCAGCAGTTCAATGATTCCTAAGGGGGTGCAGGGGATGAATCCAGCCAGCCCCATATGGAGTTTGCCAGAGTTAATGTAGTTCAATCCATCAACATCCTTTTCCGGATGAATGATGGAGATTGCTCTGTTGGGATTTAAATGGCTTGGCAAGGGGAGTTGCAACAGAATTCCGTCGATGTCACTGTTCATGTTGAGATCATGAATTGCTTGATGGAGTTTTTCTTGGGATGTTTCATCGTTAAGCCGAAATACGGTTGTCTTGATTCCGATCTCACTTGCCCGTTTCTGTTTCATATTGACATAAATCTTTGATGCAGGGTCATTTCCCACTAGGATTGCAGCTAAATGGGGTGCCAACGATTCTTGCTTGATCTTCTTTGCCAATTCCTCAAGAACTTGGCCTGCAACAGCGTTGCCGTCAATTATTTTGGAAGGATTGACCAACTCAGTCATTGTCATCATTTTCACTCCTTACTGGGTAGATCTTCAGGTTACCAACGGAGACGAAGTTCCCTTGTTCGACAGTGCCTGCAATCCAGCTTTCATAGTATTGGTTCAGGATATCCAATGTTCGATCAACACTGTGCTGAGGGATAATGAGAACAAATCCGATCCCTTGGTTGAATGTGGAATACATTTCAGCGGGTGCAACATCTCCCCTTTTTTGGATTTCCTCAAATATTTTCGGAATTTTCCAAGGGTTCAATTTATAATGGTGCTTTCCCAGCCTCAACAGGTTTCTGAGTCCACCACCGGTGATATGGGCCATTCCATGTATCTCAACATTCTCTTGAATTAATTTCTTAATTGGTCTGACATATATACGGGTTGGTGTTAGTAGTTCTTCCAACCACTCCTTTTCATGCTCTTCAAACAGCTTTCTAGCCAAGGTCAGGCCGTTGGAGTGAATTCCGCTAGACGCTATGGCAACAATGGTGTCTCCGTGCTGAATTTTGCTTCCGTCAATAATTGTTCCAATGCGGTTCCTGCCAAATCGAAATGATTGTCATCTCCCGCAAGCAGGTCTGGCAGGATTGCTGTTTCACCTCCAATCAGTGGAATTTCTGCCTTGGCACATCCGGTAAGCAATCCCTTGACAATTGACTGAATTTTTTTCTCATCAGGTTTTCGGATGGCAATATAATCCACAAAAGCTTGTGGGATTGATCCGACAGTGATCAGATCATTGACATTCATGGCCACACAATCTATTCCTACCGTGTCAAATTTCTGCAACAGTTCTGCAACGAGGACTTTGGAGCCTACACCGTCAGTCGACATGGTCAAGAAATAGTTGCCAAACTGCACTCCGTTGGCGAAGAAACCACTAAGATTGCCCAATGGTTGTTGATTGAGCAGTTTGACGATTGAAGAAACTGCCTTCTCTTCTTGTGTCCTGTCAACCCCTGCCTGTGCATAGGTTGAGATTTTAGTCATGCCAATGCCTCCAAAAGCTTCAGCATTCTAATTGCAAGATGTGCTGCATTTGCCCCGTTGTCAATACCTACGGTGGCAACAGGCACACCCTTCGGCATCTGCGCAATGGACAGCAGTGCATCCAACCCACCTAGGGCAGATGAAACAGGTACTCCAATTACCGGCCGTGGTGTTTTCGATGCAACAACTCCCGGTAAGGCCGCTGAAAGCCCTGCAACACAGATGAAGACTTTTGTTCCTTCCTCTGTTTTTTGCTTGACAATCTTGTCAACAAGGTCAGGTGTTCGATGTGCAGATGCAACATGATATTCATAATAAAATCCATGTTCATCCAGTACTTTTGTGATTTTATCAACAATGGGCTTATCGCTTTCTGATCCTGATAGAATGCAGATCATAGTGTAAGTGCCTCCTGAATTGGTTTTTGCCATTTAGGTTCCAACTGCTCTAATTTTGCAATTACAGAACCGTATTCTAGGCATTGTGTTGTATTTACCCTCCCAATTTTTTCAAAATTAACCTCCATTTGTGAAGCAAGTTCCTCAAAACGTTTAGTCTCATCTTGTTTGACACCTACAAGGTATCGTGGGGCATGTTCGCCAAAGGCAAACCTTGGATTGTCCAAATCTAGGCTATCTTCCAGCGTGATCCCCATGCCAGATTCAACAGTCCATTTTGCCAATGTTCTCATCATTCCCCCTCTTCCTACTGGAACCACATTGCATGTGGACGGAAGTTTTTTGATAAAACTGGCCGTTTTCAACTCCATTTCATAATCGACAGTGAATTCTTGTTCAACTGGGACATCAAAATATCTCGCCAATTGGCTTCCCAACAATCGCCCGTCATGTGGGCCGATAAGATAAATTGTTGTATTCTCTTCTTGGAGATGCGGAAGTAAGACGGAATCATTTGGAATATGCCCTACCAATCCCACAAATGGAGATGGTAATATCTTTTTGCTTAAGCCATCATCATGTGTTTCATTGTAAAGTGAAACGTTGCCTCCAACTATTGGAACTTCTGCTTTATGGGAAAATTCGGCGATTCCTTTGATGGCTTCAACAAATTCATGGTACGATTCAGGAATCTCCGGGTTGCCGAAGTTAAGTGAATCCACCATGCCTATGCAATCACTTCCCAATGCCCAGATTTTCCTTACAACTTCCAGTGTTGCAAGTTGCGCGCCGAAGTAAGGGTTCAATCCAACCACATAGGAGTTTGTACCGGCTGCCATGGTCAAAACTGTACCATTCGGCAACATTATTGCTCCAGCCCCAAGACCTGGTGAAATGATAGTATTTCCCTGTACATGCTGGTCATATTGCTGATACACAGGGGATCTTGATCCGAGATCTGGATTTGTAAGCATCTTCTCCAGAATTTCAAAAGGACTTTCCATTGACATGCGATTTTGCTGTACCACATTTCCTTCGGGTTTTTTGAATTCCCGTTTTGGTTCAGGGAAGCCATTGACAACAAAACTTGCCTGAATATCTGCTATTGTCTTTCCTCTATAGGTTGCAATGAACATTCCGTCATTAGTGACTTCTCCTACTACAGCTACAGGCAATTCATATTTGGAAATTATGTTTACAACAGTTTCTACATTTTCAGGCGCAACAATTGCCAGCATTCTTTCTTGGGATTCTGAAACTAGAATTTCCCATCCTTCCATGTTTGGAACTTTGAGAGGTACAGTTTCTAGCTGTAGGCAAACGCCTGTTCCACCCTTTTCAGCCATTTCTGCTGCGGCACATGCCAAGCCTCCTCCTCCAAGATCCTGAAGTCCTTTCAACAGATTTTTGTCTCTTAGTTCCATAATTGCGTCAATCAGAAGTTTCTCAG
>JALUTL010000405.1 GCA_027016475.1 Candidatus Heimdallarchaeota archaeon | reverse complement strand
GTATAATATCTTTTGTCTTCGGCAATCAACTCACATCCGGAACATCATAGTCTGTTTAACACTTTGGAAACATAGGAACTGGCGGCTATGCGGTTCCTTGATGAACGTGCCATTGATGGAGAAATAGGTTTGGAACACCGCGGGCAAAGGTTGGATTCTTTCATCCATGCATCAAGCTCGTTTTCATGGGAAGGAAATTTGCAATGTGGACAAACAAAGATTGTGCCATCGGTCGATTTGAATTCAGTGTAGCAAATTGAACAGGCAAGATCCTCCTTCTTGACAGAAGCAGAAGGTACAAATGAAGAAACATCCCCGTTTTTCAGCGGTTTCCGCTTAGTTTTTCTTGAACTTTGAGGGGATAAAGTAATGCCTTTATCAACTTCAACAACATTTCTTTGCGGTAACGACATGGCCCTTCCGTTGGATCTAGAGGATGGTGGGCCTGCATCCCTTACCCGATGTGACCCCGAGGCATATGGACGCCTTCGTCTAGTAGAAGAAGATCCAAGCATGGAATTCATTACGGGATTTGAAAAATACCCTGATGCCCGTGTTCGTCTGCCCGATACCCGATGTGATGGGGTTCGTAAATAGAATCTATAGAAGGAGTATAACCAGTATACGATAAAGAGTAATGATGCAACTTCAGCAGCCCGCATTTGGAACTGAAGAAGGGCCATACCTATCCCTAGACACAGATGAACAAGAAACGGAACTTTTCTGGAACGGAATATTCGCCTACCAATTGCAAAGCCCAACCATTGTCGAGAATGTAGATGGGAGAAGATTTGGATCACGAAAATCAAGAAGGGGGTGGAAAGTGCTGTTGCAATGTTGATTCTAAATGAAAAGGAACCGGAGAATGAAGTGGTCAACTCAAGATTCAGCAATTCGGGAGTGAATATTCCGTGAACAGTGAATTGCCCTATGAGAATAACAAGAAAGGGCAACAGAACAAATTGACTGCTCGCCGGTATTGCATCATATCTCTGATAGTATCTTAATTCCAAGACGATTCGCAGTCCAGCTAGTAGCCAAACCGTGAGATACGCAACAAATAGCATTTTTGGATAATTGCCGGCATAACCATACAGCAATGCAACGATAGAACCAATTAGACCCAATGCCAAATAAACATCGGCTGAATTCAATCGATCCTCTATTTGCATCACTACCGGCATGGAAATCACCTAACTCATGTGTTCCAGAAGTAGATTCAGGGTGCTGTAAGCAGCAGCAGTGCTAAGCCCCTCAATTTCGAAATCCAATTCATAGTACCCGGACAGGTCAGATGCATTTCTAAAAACCCCTAAGCCATAACTATTCTTATTTATCAATGTGGGATCAATTACAACCGCGATGGAATTTTCCCACAAGGCCTGATACCGAGATTGTGTAGCAATATCGTCCCTACTCAAATAAGGCGTGTATGAAGGATGACTATGGGCCCATCCAACAATAAACTCGTCCGCCTTTTTCTTGGAAAGAATTTCCATTACTGGTTCAGCATTTAAAATGTTTACACTTACCGCATTGCCAGTACCAACAGCCCAATAATCAGTAACTACCAAATGTTCCAATGGGGTTGATTCATTCTGTATTTTGCCTGTTAGTATCCCAATAACTTCGACCCATTTGGATGGAGGTTTGGAGGGATGAGCATGCTTCAGTGCATGAACCGCAAGCTTAAGGTATGCTTCTGGGTAGAAGATAACCTCGGCCACTCCCTCAATGGACAGATCATCCAACTGTACCTCTCGTTCCGAATCCTCATGGTGGGAATCATTTGTGTCTCCGAGGGCCACTAATTTTTCCAATGCTTCGATACGTTCAAGTATTTCTCGATACTCAAAAGGAATTTCGCTAGGTTTCATTTTCACCAGTAGTCCTTTGCATATTTTTTGTTGATGCTTGCCGCCTTCTTCAGGAATTTTTTCCTGTCGTTGATGAATTCCAAAGCAGCTTCCTTGTTGAACACGTCTTTCGGATTGACGAACGCACCTTCAATATTGAACATTGCCAATATGGAATGAATGACGGTCCCTATGTTTTTTGCAGGAGTCCAACCATTGGGTTTTCCAACCAGATCCTGATCAACAAGTGCAAGGCAGATGTTTCTCTTGCCTTTGTATTCATTTGGGTTTGGCCAAAAATTGGGATGCCAAATGGGAGTATGGAGCCTTACAAAAGGAGGTTTGTAAGGATAGTTGGGGCCATACTTGATTTCAAGCTTGTATTTCCCTCCTGCATAAGGAGTGTTTTTCGGTCCCTTGAAACCAATTGCCAAATGCTCCATAGTCTTTTTCCCACCGGGGAAGGATTTCACTTGGTCAATGACACCTTCCCTGTGTAGTTTTCTGAGGATCTCATAATCCTTGATAATTCTGTTCTTTCTCATTGTGTTACCTCCGGATATAGAATTTTGACGTATATGTCTACATCCCTGCCACTTTTCGTCAAGCCAGGACAATACAGTGTTTCTCCATGTCGAATATTTAGTTCAGACAATGTGCTTTCCAAATCCACCAGTTCCATCTCTGTTTTGTCAATCCGATAGAACATTACCTCATCATCTGGGGAATAAAAATAGCCCTTTTGCTTGAGCAATGGCAGAAGCGTTCCGCACACTGTTGATGAAGGAACCACCAATCTCTCCACTGGAGGGGCAAACTCTCCGCACAATAGGCAATTTTTGTTTGGAGGACGCTCAAAATAGAAGAATTTTCCGATCAACCCATTATAGATGGTATATTCTGCATTTGGTTCACCCAATTTTGTCCCATGGAGATGATGGAGAATCTTTAGTGCCTCTTGGGACTGCAATGAGGCAATTACTGCGTTGATCGTAATGATTGACGGTTCATGGTGGTCAATAATCGAAACAGCTTCGTCCAACCCAAATGGTTCATCAGTTGGAAAATGCTCCTGGATCAGATTGTTGGCATAGTCTAGAACAATCTCCATTTCGCTCAATTCATGTATGTTGGGTGGACGTCCATGGTTTGCCTCAAAAAATAGTTGCCCTTTAAGAAGACAATGTATTCGCTTTCTTGGTACACCAACCAGAGTGCATGCAGCCAATGTTTCCCTTTCCCTTTCCTTCAGCGGGTCACATTCTAAGCAGGCATTCTGATTGGGGATGTAGCTGTATACATGCCCATAGTAGGTGGTGGTTCCACCGTCAACCAAAGGCTTCTGGTTGTGTACTGCTCTTCTGGCCAATTCTCTCCGTGCAGAGACAGAATCCAGACCAGAAATGTAGATATCCGCAGTTTCATAGATTGCAGGATCAACATCCTCCAAACGAGAAAACAAAGGGACATATTGGCTATGGGGGTTGATCCGGAAGAGAGTTCTGGCAGCAACAACTGCTTTGGGCTCGCCCGTGTTCCCATCAGAAAACAGTAATTGCCGGTTTAGGTTTGTATATTCGATTGTATCCATGTCGACCAGATAAAGTCGTCCTACACCAGCCATTGCTAAATTTTTGGCGATTTCAGTTCCAAGACCGCCAATGCCGGCAATCAATACGGAAGAATTTTTTAGTGCTTCCTGGTTCCAACCCGGCAATCGAAGCTGCCTGTCCAATCGATAAATCTCATCAGGTGTCAACCTGTTTGAGAAAAAGTTGCTTTTTTTCATTTGTTCACCTTATAGGGGTTGTTGCCTTTACCCTGCTGTGGAAATTGGAATGACCAAAATGACATCTCCATCCTCAAGATCATAGTTGACCAATAAGTCATCGTCATCACAAATCCTGCCAGATATTGCCAAGTGGAAATTGCGGGTGTCAGGCAACCCAAAGAGATTTGAAAGAGTGGCCTTGATTTCTGCAATGCTGGCATCAGTGGACACCACAAGCTTCTCCTTTCTTTGGTTTGGACCAATGGTGCTTTCAACAAAGACAGACACCTTTTTGGCCTCCACTGTGCCTTCGTCATCAAAATCAAGTTCTTCAAACTCTCGATCTTCGTTCATACTAGTGACATGGAGAAGGGAGGATATGAAGGTTTGCAGTTCTCCATGCCCAATTCTGAGGCTATGCACCAGCAGTTGACACAGGGATCAGCAGCAAGGAATCCCCGTCTTCCACTCCGTAGTTGCTGAGGGAATCGTCGGGATCGCAGGTCCTTCCTGCATGCGACACATGGAATTCGTCTGGTGGAATTCCAAAGATCTGGCCAACAGTATACTTGATATCCCGTATTGGGGCATCAGCGGCAACAACAAGCTTTTCCTGTTTCTGGTTTGGGCCAATGGTGCTCTGAAAATAGACACTGACCTTCTTTCCAGCGGGGGTCTTGGATTTTGCAGGGGTTTTTGTCTTGATTTGGTCGACAACAACCTCCTCTTCGTCGAATGATAAGTCTTCAAACTCGCTCATATGCATTCACCTGAGGTGTGGGCGACATGCAAACACATGTACACACCAACACACAAACATGTTTTACACAATAACATACATAAATCTTTCGATTGGAGAATCTATGGGAGCGATTTTGAAAAAATTGTCCGAAACAGAGCTTGATTGCATCAAAGAGAGATTGTGTAATGAAAATTAGCCAAATGTATGAAAATCAATATGTGCATTCATTGCTTTCTGCCAATTATATTCTAGATAGATAAGTGTACCCCAAAAAACAACTATGGCCAATAGTCCAAGTGGCCAAAATATGATCAGGGAAATGAATATAATAAACGCGAATGCAAACGGTGTAAGGACGGCAATGACTCCAGACGCTGGCTTATCCATAATTCTCCCTGTTGCCCGTTCGGTTGCTTCAATATGCTTGTGAAGTTTATCATACTTCAAGAAATATGCCGCGGGTGAAAAGAGAATGTAAAGAAGAAGCCCAATTGCACCGCCATCATTGGTAGGAGGTGTGTTCGGTTCCCAAGTGGCATTATGCAACTTTTCCATATCGTCAAAGTTCAGATAAATGTATATGTAATTTGCAATGCCGAAGCTTATGATGTTTAAAAGCAGCCAATTAAAATAATTCCTTTTTGGGGGGAGAAATTGAGATCTGGGCATGCCGGCAGTGCCATATGATTCGATCATGGGATTTTGAGGGACATGCTGCCGAAATGGTTGTTGAGTTTGAGGTTGGGGAGTTGTAGAGGTGTCCACATATTGGGGAGAGGAAAGTGGTTCTGCTGGAACCGAGGTCTCAGCTTGTTGCTTTGCAGGCATATATTCATCTGCTACATTAAATCCACAGGTGCCACAGAATTTGGCTTTTTCATCCAGTTTGCTACCGCAATTTGAACAGAACATCAAATTGCATATGATATTGCCAATTTATAATTTTTTCTTACATGGAAGGGAGAGACTAAGCAAAGCGATCCTTCAACTTAACAACATAGGGTTTCCGACTGTCATCCCGCTCAATGATGCCATCAGCAACCAATCTGTCAATTTGGCCTTTGATAAGAGTTGTCCTTGAAAAGCCCCGCTGTTCCTTGATGAAAGTGGAAGTGGCAGTGCCACCATTGGAGACAATGATGCTCAAGGTTTCCTTCAATGCATTATACTGACGAGGGTTGTTGCGGTAGTTTTCGAGATAGGACAGGAGGGCTTTGGAAAGATGCTTTGGAGCATTTTCAGGTAAGGGAGGATGGTGTTCATCACTTTTCTTCTTTTTATTCTTCTTTTCGGGCGATGGTGGGGATTGTAAGGGAAGAGACAGTAATTGATCCAATATTTTGTCGGTGTTCCTTTTGATCTGGTGAAGCAGATCAATTGTTTCCTTTTTTCCATTGATTTCTGCTTCATGAAGCTCCAAAAAATATTGTTTAATAGTCAAACCTCGTCGAGATGCTTCTTTTTTTATGCTTTGGTGAATGTCTTCCGGCACATATATTCCAATCATTTTTTGGTGTGGACGACTCACACAGATGATCTTGCGGTGATAATTAAAAATCCTTACAAACAGAATCGATTTAGTCACAAAACATACCAATAATTTAGCCATAAAGCATTTATTGCCCATTATCCAAAATTTAAACATCCCGTTTAGTCATGACTAAATTAATTTTAGTCAAATGAAAAATGATTTAGTCAACTCAAGAATACAGAGAAACAGGCCAAAACCAACAACCCATAGACAAGCCAAAAAATAAATTAAAGCCGCATTTAGTCATATTTTAGTCGACTAAACACCCCATTGATTTTGATCCATGACTGCCAAGCGTTGCGAACTATTAATCGATGCATGTCATCGATATGACATCGACATGTTATTGCGCACATTATTTGTACTGGAAATGTTACAGATGCAATATGGACATATTTGAAACATATGGTATAGAGAATCAGCATGATGCCATGGAGTTGACCGAACAGCGCACCATCCTAGTTGTATACAACCAAATGGAGATCGATATCAAGTACCAGTTCCTTCAGTCAACTGAGCCAAATGCTGCAACCTTTTGTTTTATCCATGGATGGGGGGCAAATGCGTCCATTTGGATATTTGTAGCCCTGCAGCTGAAAGATTTCGCCAATTCTATATTGATAGACCTTCCAGGACATGGAAAAAATCAGGAGATTGGCGACAATGATGAATTAATCTCTTTTGAGTTTACAGAGCGATTGATTCATGAGCTCCTTCAAGATTTTCCCGATATAATCCTGATTGGACACAGCATGGGAGGGGCTATCGTCCAAAATTTTGTTCTCAACAATCCCAACAAAGTAAAGGCAACAATATTGGTAGGAACGGCGCTTTCTTTTCGATCCTTCCTTCCCCCTACATTGATGGAATTGATAGTGCCGACTTCAATGGGGATGGGAGGGAATATAATAAGGTCAATCGCTGAATTCTTGTCTCCAAAATTGATAAAAGAAAACGATTTGGACAAAAAGAGAAGATTTGCTTGCGGAATGTTGTTGTTCAATGATCTTCTTGAGGTGGGAGATGAATTGATCGTCAAGGAATATAGAAATCTGATACATCCATGGGACGCAACAAAGATAGAACCATTTGAAGTGCCCACATTGATTGTTGTTGGTGAATCGGACATGTTGACACCCATGGCGCAAAGTGTTAAAATGAACATGTTCTATCCAAATAGCCTCCTGAAAATCATTGAGGATGGACAGCATAATCTCCCTCTGTTCAATTACTTTCAGCTGTCCAAGACCATTCGGTTCTTTCTTGAGTATATCATAGCCCAATAATGCAAACCCCGTAAACCTTTTCAATTGCTAGATACCAGGACAGATTATGACAGAATTGCTGAACCTGATGGAATACTACAAATCATTGGAACACAGTATAATGGAAAAGTTGGGAAAGCTACCAAGATACAACGCAGAACATGATTGTGACCAACCGATTTTTTTCAAGGTGGTCAGGGCTAACGAAATCCATGGATATTGCCTTACTTGTGGTGGAAAGGCTTAGAAAAGCACTTGGAATTTTTTTCATTATCTGTTCAGCAGGAGACAGAAGGTCAACAGTCAACCTTTCAAACTCTTCTTCATTTCTTGCTTTTTTTAATATCTGGTGAAGTAATCGAAAAGTCTTTCGCAGATTTTCTTTATTGACAGGTCTTTTTGAAATATTTACCATTGGAGTTTAATTGTTTAATCAACTGAGCAAAGAGGATATTTACAATATACTTGAAAAATTTTTGTTTGTCAATAAAGTCTTGTATTTCATGTTTAATTGTTTATTCAACTGAACAAAAAATCATCAAATGCGTTACAAATAAACTTGACATCTATTAGCAGAGTTGGTATTATATTGCTAATATGGAAGA
>JALUTL010000404.1 GCA_027016475.1 Candidatus Heimdallarchaeota archaeon | reverse complement strand
CAGTGAGTGGGTCTCCTATCTGGACTGATCCTCGTTGGCTTGTGTCGCCTTCTTCTTCAAATATTTCTGATGCAAAAGTTACGCCTCCGATCCCATCAATCCCTGTTTTTGAGCCGAACAAGACCAATTTGTCTCCGGGATGGGACGCAATTGATCTAATGACCCTGCCTTCAGGAACTATCCCTACGCACATGGCATTTACCAAGGGATTGGCCACAAAGCGATCGTCAAATTCCAAATCCCCTCCTAAATTTGGGATTCCAACGCAATTTCCGTAAGATGAAATTCCCAAAACAACTTGATCCAGCAGAAACTTCTGCCG
Source organism: Candidatus Heimdallarchaeota archaeon (assembly GCA_027016475.1). Lineage (GTDB taxonomy): Archaea > Asgardarchaeota > Heimdallarchaeia > Heimdallarchaeales > Kariarchaeaceae > WAKA01. Next base: position 20,154 of record JALUTL010000404.1, on the reverse strand, counting down.
ATTGCTGCTCGGAGTTCCAAACCTTAGACAGTCCAAAATTGCAACAGGTTTGCATCCCTGACTGAGAATATCCCTTATGATTCCTCCAACACCCGTACTTGCCCCATTAAAGGGGTCTACTGCTGAAGGATGGTTATGGCTTTCCAAACCGATTCCAACCAACCAACCGTCTCCAACATCAAGGAGGCCTGCACCTTCCCCAATTCCCAGTCGGACTCTTTTGCCTGTCGTGTTGAAAAGATGAAACCATCGCTTGCTGGATTTGTACGAGCAGTGCTCACTCCAAAGTGCATCAATCATTGCAAACTCTGCCTTTGTTGGTTCTCTACCCAGGTGGTTCTTTATGGTGGCCAATTCCTCTTGTGTCAGCATTTTACTTCCTCCAAAAATGCACCAATGATCGCTCTCCCGTCAGTCGATCCTTGATACTTGAACACCGCCCTTTCAGGGTGAGGCATCATCCCGATGGCTGTTCCCTTCTCATTGGCCAATCCGGCAATATTTTCAACCGAACCGTTGGGGTTTGCCTCTGGAACTATCTCCCCAGTGTTAGAAGAATATTGTGCAATCGCGTTCCTTTTCAGCGATTCTGGCTGCGGATACCAAAGATTGCCTTCAAAATGCGCTATTGGCAGTCTCATTACCCTCCCTGCCAAATTGTTCAAATATGTTTCATTTTCACTAATTTTGATGTTAACGAATTTGCAGACAAACCTAGTTGAGCGATTCGGCATTAACACTCCCTTCACTAGGCCTGCCTCTGTCAATATCTGAAACCCGTTGCATATGCCGATGGCGGGCATTCCTCCGGAAACAGCTTTGATTATCTCCTTCATGATTGGGGTTGTTTTTGCAATTGCGCCTGCACGCAAAACGTCTCCATAACTGAAACCTCCTGGAATGTACAAGCCATCTACATCGTCCAACCTTTCAGGTTGGTAGTGCTCAATGAGTGTGGGTTGAACTCCTTCAAATGAGTCAAGGGCCCGCATAGTTTCATGCTCATTGTTTGTTCCGGGAAAGCGGATGACTCCGATTTTCATCAGTCATTCCTCAAAAACTTCGATACTGAAATCCTCAATGAGAGGGTTTGAAAGAAATTCGTGTGCCGCTTTCCTTATTTTCTCCTGCCATTTCGGCTCTGCCAACTCTGTTTCAAAAGTTGTACTGATAGTTTTGCCGACGCTGACAGATGCCAGACCCTCAATGCCGAAATTCACTAAACTTCTTTTTACAACCTCTCCTGCTGGATTGGGGACATCTTTTTTAGGATTAATAATAACTTTAACTTTGAACGCTTGGGGCTCTGGTACAAAATCAATACCCTGTAATCTCTCAAGTATAGTCTGATAGCTCTCTATAACGTTTCCTAAATCCTTCCTGAAACGATCCTTATCCAGCTTCTCTTTTGTGTCTTGTTCCCATACACGCATTGAATCTGGAGAAAGCTCATCCGCAAGATACAGGTCTCCATTTGCATCCTTTCCTATTTCAATCTTGAAGTCGACCAAGAGCATCCCTGCCTTTGAAAATAGGTCGTTCATGACCCTATTCACCCTTAGGGCCATGGATTCCATAACAGAAACCTCTAATGGCGTTGCCAGCCCCAAAGCAAAAATTGCATTCTTGGATATAAGGGGATCATGCAATTCATCGTCCTTCAAAAAGAATTCAACAAGAGGCTTTTCAAAATTTCTTCCCTCCTCAATGCCATACCTTCGACAGAAACTTCCTGCGGCAATGTTTCTGACGACTACCTCAACAGGAAGTATCTGCAACTTCTTTGCCAAGATTTTTTGACCATCGACTTTTTTGATCAAGTGGGTAGGGATGCCCGCTTTTTCCAAATGATTGAAAATCATTACTGTCATTTCACAATTTATTTTTCCTTTGTTTGCCAAGCTGTCCCTTTTTGCCCCGTCCCCTGCAGTGATGTCATCACGAAAATGAATCATGACTGTTTCTTCATCCACAATCTCTACTGTTTTCACTTTTCCGCTGTATAAGTTTGGTTGAGTGCTGATCATGGTTAAATCACTCTAAGTTACAAGATGATTCCAGTTTCTTAATCCTTGCTATTATGTATACAAATTTTCGTAATTTCAATTTCTTTTTAATTTAAATTCAGGGGGATTTCTTCAATAAATTCCATAAATTTGTAATTTCACTACTTGCCACTTATCCTTCCCCTACCATAATCCATTAAGGCAAATATAATGTTCAAAGGTTGTGGGAAATGATCACTTTGCGGTAATGTCTGTTGATCTAGATCGGGATTATCCAATACCAAAACACGGCCAGATTGAGGCAGTCTCAAAAGTCATGGCCGACACTCCTGAGAATCCTTCCTGCACGGCCACCTTTGCAGGTCTGGAATTTTTGCTTGATCTGTTCGACGATTATGGAATCAAGGCAATTTTTTTCATTGAGGCGTCCCTGCTGAACAAACTCGCCGAAAACAAAGAGTTGCTTGATAGGGTGAAAAAGCATGACATTGGAAACCATGGTTTGTCACACGAGGACTTTACAGGTGAGCATACTGGTATTCCCTTAGTGTCCAAACAGATTGAATCAATTTTAAGGCACGCAATTAACACAACTGAACAGTTTCTAAAGCGCCCAACCGGTTTTCGTGCGCCATATCTCCATTTCAATAACCTGGTTGCCTCTGTTGTTTCCAATTTGTTCTCATTTGATTCATCAATTACAATAAAGCAGGTAAAATCTTTGAAAATCCTTGGTTTTGATGAACTGGCCATTCCCGAGCTCCCCTTGACCACTTCTCGCGACCAGAACGGCAACCCCATTTCAACCTATCTATGGCAATTGCTTGAAGGGAATCGTCCCATCGATGATTATCTTGACCTTTATCGTGAACAAAGTTTGAATCCGAACATTCCGTATACTGTATTTGCACTTCATCCATGGCATATCCCGTATCATGTTGGTCAGAACAGGCTTTCGGAGACGCAAATGCGTCGGAACAAGGAATTGCTTCGACGATTTGTGGCATCCATTTCATCATTTGGGACTGTAACAGATGCCTTGAATTTGTGACCTGAAAATACTTGCTGGATTGAGAAAAATGGGACTTTTTTCAAAGAATGCTTTTAACTATTTGCAAAAAGGGGGGTTATGGCTGTTGTACAAGGGCATTCAGGTGCCAGAAAACCCATTTCACTGTATCTTGTTCCAATTGTTGCGCTTGGCTTTGCAACAACTGCATTGACATGGACCATATTCAATGTAGCCGTCCCTGTGTTTTTGCAGGATACGTTTGGTGTCTCTTTGGCATTGACTGGGTTTATCATGACATGGGACAACATTATTGCCTTTTTTGTGCAACCGTATGTTGGATCCCTTAGCGACCGCACTCGCACTCGTTTTGGCCGAAGAATTCCTTATATTTTCCTTGGAGTACTTTTGGGTGCAATTTTCTTCTATCTCATTCCGGCAGCACTACAATTCCCGCTTTACGTCTTTCTTGGGGTCATTGTGCTGTTCAATCTTTCAATGGCCCTATACAGGTCTCCTTCTGTGAGTTTAATGCCTGACCTTGTTGACAGCAAGGACCGGAGTGTCGGGAATGGTATTGTCAACCTGATGGGTGGACTATTCGGCGCATTTGCCCTGTTCACAGCTGCACCAATGTTTAAGGAAGGGCGGGTTATGGAGGCTTTTGGTCTAATTTCCATGGCAATGGTTATATCCATGCTGATCTTGGTTGCCGTCATTCGTGAACCCACCCCTGAACCTATTGAGGAAGAAACGGAGACAGCACTAAGCAATCTCAAGGAGCAGGTTGTTGAAATGGTGACGAATCCAGATAAATCCATGATGTTTATGCTGTTGGCCATAGCTTCTTGGTTCATGGCTTGGAATGCAGTTGAAGCGTTCTTTTCAACTTACGTATGGAAAGTTTATTTGGTTGTGGAAGAACCGACAAAGTCTGCCAATGAATTGGCCAATCAGGCTATCGGTGAAGCATCGGCGATTCTGTTTATCTTTCCGGTGGTTTTTGTTCTATTCACCCTAGTCGGGGGTATTGTGGGGGCCAAAATTGGGCGTATCCGAACCATGAAGATTGGTTTGGGAATCTTCTTGGCAATTATTGTGCTTGCACTGTTTGTTCGTGTGGACAATTGGCTTGGCTTGCCTTTGGGATGGCGTACAAGCTTTCAAATTCTGTTTGCTATTGGTGCAGTGGGATGGGGATTGGTCAATGTCAACAGCATTGTAGTTGTTTGGGAGCATGCAAAAGACAACGGGACAGGTACTGGTGTCTACTACGCATTCTCATCACTTGCCGCAATTTTAGGACCAACAATCGCAGGCTTTCTGATGGAAATCGAAGCCTCTTTTCTCTTCTATTTTTCATTGGCCTTCCTTCTCCTTGCAGGCATTTTTCTGTTTCAAGTGAAAACAGGAGAAGCTGGCTACAAAGAGATGAAAGGGACTGATTCCTGGGGATTAATCGACACTGATTGATTTACTTGACAGCCAAAAATACCGTGACCGTCCCAAAATACATGGGGTGAAAAAACACCTTCTGCCAGCCGGCAGCTTTTATCGTCTCTGCAAATTCTGGAGCCGTTGGGAACAATTCGACACTTTTTGCGAAGTAGTGGTAGGCATCGCTGTTGTAAGCAAATACTTTTGCAATTAGGGGTACAATCTTTGAAAAATGGAAATTTGCAAGGAATCTCATATGCCTTGATACTGGCGGTGTCGCTTCCACAATCAAAAACCTGCCCTTAGGTTTCACAACCCTTCTAATTTCTTTCATTGCTTCCAAGGCGTCAGGGACGTTTCTAATCCCGTACCCGATTGTTGCCACATCAAACGTGTTGTCATCAAATGGTAGCTCCATGATGTTGCCATGTCGAAATTCCACTCCCTGTATGCCCATTTTTTTTGCCCTGAGCTTAGCGCCTGCAAGCATTCGGAGAGAGATGTCTACGCCTACAACCTTCCCTTTCGGTGCCTGTTTGTGAAGAAGAAATGCAAAATCTCCTGTCCCTGTTGCCAAATCGAGGGCCGTTTGTCCCTCACTGAACCTTGACATTCTGACTGCCACTTTTCGTGTTCTTCTATGGCTGAACCCTGTCATCAAATCATTTAAAAGATCATATCTGTAGGCAACCTGGTCAAACATACTGGCAATTTTTTCAGGAGACTTGTCCAATGTCACGCAATTGTAAATTCAATTTGTGCTTATAATAACTTAGATATACTTTCTTCTTGGATTATTCAATCAACACTCACTTCTTTTGCAGGTTCAACTTTTGCAGTAAAGAGGAGAATTCCATCAGCATATTTTGCAGAAATAGTGTCTGGATCTATTCGCTCATTAAGATGAATGCTGAGTGAAATTTCTCTTTCTCCTAGGACTTGCCTGTACTTTTCGTCATCTTTGGCATCAAGGGCAATTGTGTCTGATTTTGCCCGTATTTTGAACGAGGCCTTGTCCATTCCTGGCATCACAACTGCCACATGCAATTCATCATCAATCACCTTCTGTGATACATGATGTAAGGGAATCCTGCCCCTTTCATGCCCATGCTTGTCTATGAACACTTCCATTGGCCCACCTATGCAGCAACCCTTTCCTCTGCCGCCTCGGGCAAATTTCATTGCAAAAACATGGGGGCCTCCCCGCCTTCCTCTGAAGCCTCTGCGGCCACCTTCACCGAATTCGGCTGTTTCTTCGATGACTTCATCGATTTCAATTTCATGGTCTTTTTCCATTTTGTTCACCTGTCATTCAAGTTGTACCTCTCGCCATCCTTGCTCTTTGACCAGTTCTCCCGCTCTCTTCTTCAATTGGGAGATCCTTTCTGCCAAAGCGGCACTCGCCTTTTCAGCCATGTCCAAAAACTCAATTGACTTGATTGGATCAATGGAGATTACATGTTCTGCGACAGTTTCAAAATACTTTGTAATCGCTTCCAATTGCATGGCGATCTCTGGAAATCTTGCCCTCAGAAAGGAAGTTCCCTTTTCAGACCTTTTGAATGCAAGTTTTCCATCTAATTCCCCTTTAATTAGGAGCCCTTTTTCTGCCAACCGATGCAGAACAGGGTAGACTGTTCCTCTTTCTGGCTTCCAATGGGCCGTTGATTGATCCAAGTTGGCGAGAATATCGGTTGAACTGGTAAAATCAGTGTCATCCACTGTCAGCAGAGCAATAAGCTCCACGGGGGATACTGTTTTTCCACCATGTCTTAATAATCCAATCCACATTTCAATCGCTCCAATACACCTGTAACCCTATGGCTGATAAGGTTATCAGTATTGTTGTTAGAGGTCTAACAACTGGTCGGGAGGTACTATGGTATAGTTGTATTCTTCAATAATAAGTTTTTCTATTGTTGTTTGACATCTTACAAAAAAATTTATTCGAAATAATGTTATTTTCCAGAATTTTTTGGGGATAATCCCAAATGACTGCATATTAAATTTGATCTCTAACATCATAGGATTTTCTTGCCCAACGCAGAGAGGATTAGTCCAACGGCCAACTTTGCCGTCCTGTTTTTGGTGTCCAATGTCGGATTGACCTCTACCATTTCAAATGAACTCAATTTCTTGGTATCTGCCACCATTTCAAGGAAGAAGTGTGCCTCCCTGTAGGTCAACCCTCCTTGAACTGGTGTGCCAGTGCCCGGAGCTTCACGTGGATCAACGGCATCAATGTCAAATGAGATATGGAGATGGTCTACACCATCTGTCGCATGAGCGATTGCAATCTCTGAGGCTTTTCTGATTCCGTCCCTATCTATGTCTGACATAGTAATTACCTTTACTCCCTGACGTTGCAGGTTGTCTTTTTCTCCAGGGTCAAGGTCTCTTGCAGCAAAAAGAACCGCGTTTTCGATGGAGATGGTTGGTGATGGCCCTATTTTCGTCAATTCAGAAACTCCCAATCCAGAAACAACGGCAAAAGGCATTCCATGTATGTTGCCTGAAGGAGTTGTATCGGGTGTATTGAAATCTCCATGTGCGTCAACCCAAATAATGCCTGTCCTTCCTCCATGGAGTTTCTTCATTCCTGCCATCGTTCCAATAGTGATAGAATGGTCTCCTCCAAGTATCAATGGAAAGAAATTGGAATCTATTGTTTTTTCCACTGTATTTTTCAAATGATGTGCAGTATCCGCTATGAACGGGAGAAAACGAAGCTTTGAATCGATTGTGAAGTTTTCCACATGTTGGTCAATATCGTGACATTGAATATTCCCAAAATCGTGGACTTGATATCCCAAAGCTTTGATCTTGTCTATGACTCCTGCTATCCTTATGGCAGATGGTCCCATGTCCACTCCTCTTCGAGATGCACCAAGATCCTGTGGAACACCAATGATGCCGACTGTTTTGTTCACCAGTCAAATTCAAATTCTGTAATAATATAGCTATCGATAAAAATGATTGATAATCGGTTCAAGAGTTGAGGATTGCGTCAATTTTTGTGTTTGCAACAACCGTTCTGATTCTTTCAATGGCTTTTGTATACACTTTCGGGCCATTGATCAGGAACGCCGTGAGCATGAATGGTATCGCTTTGAACTCTGTAAGAACTAATGGTGCAGTGTCTGGAGTTATGCCCCCTGTTGCAAATATTGGAAGCTCGTTAAACGTTGGATATTCTTCCCTGAATCTTTTCAGTTGGGCCTTGAGCTTCGGGAATATCTTTTCTCCACTTATTCCGCCTGTCTTTGCAGGATTGCCCAATCGCTCATTTTTCGTGGGAAGGGTGTTGATTAAAGTGATGCCCAAAATATTGTCGCGGATTTTTTTGACAAACTCCAAATTCTGCTCTGGTGAATGTTCAGGACTAAGCTTGACCCAAAGTTTGTTTGAAGTGCCTGCGATCTCATCAAAGAGCTGAATGCTTTTTTCCACATCCATTATTCCTGAAGAGATGTTTGGACAAGAAAAATTAAGTTCTATGAATGTCGCTTTTGGATCAAAAGCATCAATGAGCTGTATCCATTCAGTAGCGTTGTCACCCTTGATGCTGACCACTATTGGGAAGTCTTGTGGAAGATCCGAAAAATGATTTTTCCACCAGTCGAGTCCCTTGTTTGGCAACCCCATTGAGTTGATCAGATAGCCATCTCCTCGAACCAAACGAGGATAGGGGTTCCCTTTTCTAGGCAATGCGGTAATTGTCTTAATGATGGGGATGCCGACAGCGAGATCCATAGCTATACGAAACTTTGATGGCTCATCTATCCACCCGCTTGGCATGCCAATTGGGTAGTCGAATTTAGCCTTTTCCACAACTACTGGAAGTGGATCCGGCTTTTTCATAAGTTTTGAAGCGGTTCCAAAATAAATCCCTCCAAATTTCTCAACCATTTGATCAGGCAGTCTTGAAAACAGGTTTTTGTACCAAAACTTGTAAGAAACAGGATTTTCCACTGAATATCCCTCAAAATGGAACATTAACTGTGTTCTGATGTGGGAATATGCCCCTGCTCAATTTCAAGAAGTGATTGGGTAATTTTCAAGGCTTGGTAGGTCTCTTCTGGATCATGTGTCCTAACGAATTGAATACCCTTTCTCATAAGCCAACAGGTTAATGCAAGTGTTCCCGGAAGACGCCTTTCCGGATCAGCTTCACCTCCCAACGCCTGAATTGTCGATTTGCGAGAAACTGCCACATATATGGGCATATCAAAGTCATGAAGCTTATGAAAATTTTTGAGTATATAGAAATCGCAGAACGATCCCTTTCCTCCCCATCCTCCAAATCCAGGATCTATTGAAATCGCATTTCTGTCAACACCTGCACTTTCTGCAATATGGATGCTTTCATTCAATGCAGCCATTACTTCTTCAAAATTCTTTGGATCTCCCGGTGATTTCTTTGTTGCCATGATAACCACTTCTGCGCCATATTCTGCCACCATCCTAGCCATTTTTTGATCGGCTTTCAATCCCGAAATGTCATTTACGATGTGAGCCCCCATATCAAGGCAGAATTGTGCCACCATAGCTGATTGTGTGTCAACAGACACTTTGAGGCCAAGATTTTCCGCTTCTTCAAGAATTGCGGGGAGAAATGCCTGATATCGGTTCAATTCATCTGTTGGGGAAATCTGCTCATTTCCAGAATAAATTGACACAGGCCTGGTGGATTTTGCCCCCACGTCAACTACAGATATATGGCGGGATTCTCTTATCCGTTCTATGGCCTGTTGAACAGAATTGACTGTTGAGCCTTTGTAAAAACTTTCCGGGGAAATATTCAGTGCAAGAACAAGCTTTGGGAGTTCCACATGTTTCAAACACAGTTGTGTTCTTTAATATTGTTTACCTATCCCATTTCAACAATTAGTTCCAAAAACAATGGATTATAACCCTATTTTCAACATGGCATGTATGAGGAAGCTCGAAGCATTCAGTATTCGTTCTACAAAAATAATTGGGTTCGGAGATTCTGTCTACAAAGAGTTTGTAAAATCGATGGAAGATGCACATGTTGAACTGGAGGACAATCAAATTTTGGTCATCGCTTCAAAAGTTGTGGCAATGGAGCAAAGGGCTGCGGTTCGGCTTGATGAAGTTGAGCCTAGTGAATGGGCTAAGGAACTCGCCGTTGAGTCAAAATTGGATCCACGCGTTATCCAATTGGTTATCAACGAATCAGGTGGTGAAATTTTTGGGTCTGTTCCCCGAGCTATTTTGGCCAGGACAATCTATGGGGTTAGTGCCAATGCAGGAATTGACCTGAGCAATGCTCCATCTGGCTATGCTTTGTTGTTGCCGCGAGACCCTGATGCATATGCGCAGCGGTTTCACAAACAACTAAGGGATGATTTTGGCGTATTCGTTCCTGTCATTATTGCAGATTCACGAACCATTCCCCTAAGAAGGGGGACAACTGGCGTGGCAATCGGTTTGGCTGGCATCGACCCGGTAATTGATGAAAGAGGGCAATCTGATCTGTATGGCTACCAAATGCAAATAACAACGCGTGCTGTTGCAGACAATGTGGCAACTGTTGCCAACCTGCTCATGGGAGAAACAAATGAAAGAACACCTTTTGCCATTGTAAAGGGAATACAATTCAAGGAAGACATGAAGGCCACACTTTCCTCCACATTAATGCCTCCTGATCAATGTATCTACTTTGCACCATTCATGGAGCTGCGGAAAAAATTAGGTCTCTGATTGGCTTTCTTGGATGAATTTCTCACCGCACACAATGCAAACTTTTCGCTCAGCTGCATTGAAAGAACCACAACTTTCACAAAGAATGGGTGGCAACTCTGATTTTAGGATCTCCTTGGCCCGTTGCGACAATCCGTAAAATTCCTGTGGGCTATTTTCCGGGGGCGATTGTTCCACATATCGCTTCCAAATTTTGTATGGAAGAATGAACCCGATCCCCCATGCGACAACTGAAGAGAGGATGAAATTAATTGTTAAGTAAGGAAGCCTTAATCCAGAGAAAATCAAAAAAAGAAACAAACTAATAGGTAGGGCAGCAAACATGGAGATGAAAAAAGCAGAGAGCCCCAAGACAAGACCAAGTATTAGGCCTGCCATCAAGTCAGCAATCAACTGTAGCGTGAACGGTAAGGATTCTTCATGTTCATTGACTTCTGCCTTTCGAATTCTCATATAGTCCCTAAAAAATTCGAGTGAATATTCCCGGAACAGCGTAGCACCGAGCATAAGGAGCAGGCATGCAGAAATGGCAAACCACGCAACAGGTGATTTAAATACCTTTGTTTCTGCAAGTTCTGGCAATCCCAATGTCCTATTGATACCTTGCAATGTAATTCCTATGAATGCCATCACCAAGACCGAAAACCAGAAAACTGTTGAATATGTTGCCACTACTCTACCTACAATGACATCTGCCTCCTCTCTTTTCTCATTGGAATAACTAATGATGCCGAAGATCGAAAGTTCCATTAAGTGAATTCAAACCATACTCAAATATTTATCTTGAGATTACCAATTGCTTCTGCCCATTTAATTGTAGATGGAGAAATTTGTGAATTTTATCACAGAGTACAAGAATCTATATGAATTGCCGATAAATGGACAATCTGATGAAGGAGATGTACGACGCCATAGTTGTTGGCGGAGGGCCTGCTGGAGTTATTAGCGCCTATACTTTGGCCCGTTTCGGCAAGAAGGTTGTGCTCTTGGACAAGAAGAAGCATGATCAGATCGGCAACAAGACCTGCGGCGATGCACTGGACTACAGCAGTGTATTGATGCTAAATCAAGCATTTGATTTGGAATTGCCGCATGGTGATGAGGTCTCTGATGTTCTAGACAAATTGACTGTAGCAACCGAACTTGGCGCACTTTCCATCGAGGCACCTGGCTATACCGTTGACCGCCATGTCTTCGGTCAGCGTTTGCTTCGCGAATGTGAGAAATATGGTGTCGAAGTAATCGATTCTGCACCTGTCAGAGACGTCATCATAGAAAACAACTTTGTTGTCGGTGTAAAATACAAAAAAGGTGGCGAGGACAATGAAGTTCGTGGAAAGGTTGTGATAGACTGTTCGGGTACATGGGCTGCCGTTCGGCGGTCACTTCCAGAGGGATTTTCAGAAGGGCTTGTAAAGGAACTCCCTGACCACCATATTGCAGCCTCTTACCGAGAAATAATTACATTGGAAGAGGATCACCCTTTTCCACAGGAGATTTACCTATACTATGACCGGGACATACCCTCTCCAGGTTATATATGGTACTTTACAAAGGGAAAGAAGAGGTTGAACGTCGGAACTGGCTGGTTGAAGTCTGACAACAGCCAAATTAACGGAAGCATGAAACAGATATTCAAACATGCAATGCATAAGATCTATGATCCTGAATCATATATGCTTGATGTTACAGGTGGCGGACAAATTCCTATTCGGCCTCCATTTGATTGCCTTACTTTCAATGGAGGCATGGTTGTTGGTGATGCGGGCTGTATGGTTGATCCCACCACGGCCGAAGGACATGGTCCTGCGCTCATGGGTGGATACTATGCAGGACTGATCGCAAGTGAAGCACTGGACAAGGGGGATGTTTCAAGAGAGGGATTATGGGGCTATAACGAAATGGTCATGGCTCATTTCGGCGCCAGGCATGCCATGAGCTATGTCGTTCTCAAGCATCTCCGGAAATTGGGACCAAAGAACATTGGCCGACTTATCAACCGGGAATTTCTTACTCAGGAAGAGCTAACAAAGATTTTTATGGGGCATGAACTTCGTCTTTCCTTTGCAGCCATCATGAAAAAGCTGATTAAGATATTTCCATTCTACAATATTCCTCTAATCATGAGGCATATGATCAACCAAGTTCTTGTCATAAGGGATCATTACTTGTCTTATCCTTCAAATCCTGATCTGTTGCCTGAATGGCGTCGCAAAAGGGATGAGCTACTTGGTGAATCACTTTAAAGAATAGTCACTTCGTCTCCTTTTTTGACCTCGCCTTCTTCCAGCACCTTGGCATACCAACCTCTCCTCCCCTTCATTGTACTAATGAATTCGCTGATTTTTTCCTTTCCAACATAGGGTAAAACACTAAGGGTGTTGCATGGTGTCGCCTCCTTTGTCAATTCAATTGTTGCAGTTCCTATTTTCATCTTTAGACCCTCTCTCAATGACCCATATCCAATACCCTCAATCGTAATGTTTTCTCCCAAGTGGCCTGGCTCAACTGGCCAACCTTCAGATTTCAGGACATCAAGAATTTCTTTGCAGTGCAACAAGACACTCTGCTCTGGCGTATTGTTCTTCGCCGTATACCTATAGACATTGAAATCATTTCCAACCCCCCAATATGTTATCTTTGCAGTTTTGACCTCCTGTTTTGGGATTCCTGCTTCACCTTCCGTCCGGGGTTTTTCATTCAACTGATGAACTTTTGCACCCATAATGAGACACTTCTTTTGATCTATTAAAACATTGATACAACAGAAATTTTCTAGCGAACAGACTTTGTTTTTCGTTTCGCCAACTTACGAAGGGCAGTTTTTTTAATTTCCAATATGTGGAAGGTCTGTGAAAAACGACCCTGATTCTCCCGTCTTCAGTGATGCTTTCCTAATAGAACATAAGATGAACTACATCAAAAAGGAAGGGGAATACAAGAGCAGAGCGCAATATGAGGATCAAACTAGGGAGCTTTGCACCATCTGTTCCATAATTATGAAAGACCCTAATGTCCCATCCTATGAAGTATATCGGACTGATACCTTCATTGCGTTTCTCAACCTGTTTCCATATACTTCTGGACATCTCCTGATTTCACCAATCGAGCATTATGAAGAGTATGAAGAAATGCCGGACACAATTATAGAGGGACTGTCACTTGAGATCAAAAAAGCGATCAAGCTAGTAAAAACGGCAACGAAGACAACATCTGTCAATATCGGGTGGAACCAAGGCCCGCATGCTGGTGGTTCCATAAAACATTTCCATGTACATATCGTCCCTCGATTTCCACGGGAGTTGAACTTTATCGAAATTATTGCCCATTCCCGACCGATGATTATGTCTCTTGAAAAGGTACAACAACTATACCAAAACGTTTTGGCAGCTTTAGATAAGTAATCGCTGAATGTTCTTTCAGTATTCCTCCATGTTTTGTTTTCAAGCTGTCACCCTTTCCATATGTTGGAACCTATCTCTATGGCAATCGGTAGCAGTATAATCGGTCTTGCAGTTGGACGACTGACCAAAAGGCATAAACACATTAACCAACAACCCACTCAATCAAAGGATTCACCTCCCCCTCCTCCCCAGCCGAGACTAAATTTCTTTTCCATTGATGAAGACGTCGACATAGATTTTCTATTGGAAAAGGCCAAAGATGGCTATCCCGTCTTTATCAATGTCAAACATCTGCGGACTGCACCATACGCAAGAAACAACCTACTTCGAAATTTGAGTGTGGCAGCAAACCTTTCAGACATGATTTTCCATGAAGTGGCAACTGATTTGTACCTGTTGGGTCTGAATACGATTGAGATGAGAGTAGAAACGTTAAAGCATTTCAAGGAAAGCTATCATCGTGCACCCATAGATCATGCTATAGAAAACATCAACTTGGCTAGCAGTTAAGGTTCCCGCTGTTCTGAAGGTGTTGGCCCTGGATCATCCCAAGACTGCTCATGAACTAGCATGAGTGGCTTGACCTTCATGTCACGAGTCACAAGTATTTGGCATGACAGCCGGTATTTGCCAAGATCGCCTTTTGATTCCAGTTTTTCCTTTTCTGCGGGCGTCATTTTATCTGGTTCTCCTTCCAAAAATTCAACTCGGCAGGTTGTACATTTGGCTTTGCCCCCACATCTGTGTGAAATGTCTACGTTTGCCTCTTCTATTGCAAGAACAAGACGCTTGTTCATACCGACTTCTGTTTCAATTTCTCCCTTGTCAGTTACAATGGTAACTTTTGGCATAGTTTTCCTTTTTTCGAAGGGTAAACAATAATGTTTACTTTTGGGAAAAAATCGATTTAATCGCTGCGCCAAATAACTTGAACTTCCTCTGGTCTAAAGTGTTGGCGAACCAATGTGTCTTCCAATTCTTGACGGTGACCTGCTTGGTACATCAAAAGTCCCGTCCATGCAATCATTGCCCCGTTGTCGATTGCGGTGGCAGGTGGAAGGCCAGAAAATTTTGCTCCATGATCTTTCGCCATGATGTCCAGCATCTCCTTCAGTCTGTTGTTTGATGCTACACCTCCTGTTACCAACAATTCGTCCTTGTTCAGATGGGCCAGGGCTCTTTCGGCAACTTCAGTTACCATGGCGAAGCAGGTTTCCTGAAGACTATTGGCCACCACCTCCACCGGTTGCCCTTCCTCCTTTACTTTTCTGATTGCAGCAGTCAATATCCCTGAAAATGAAAGATCCATTCCCTTTACAATATACGGGAGCGGGACATACTCATCGGTAGTTTCTGCCAATTCCTCAATTATTCGTCCCATCGGAGCGTGTGATGCATCCAAGTGCATTTCTCGTCCAAAAACATCTAGGCAATTGCCCAAAGGAATGTCTAGCGTTTCACCAAAAACATGATACCGTTTGTTTGAATATGCAATGACCTGTGAATTCCCACCGCTTACATAAAGAACGACCGGATCCTCCAATTTTCCGATCAGTCTTCCAATTTCGACATGGGCTATTTGGTGATTTACCCCTACAATGGGGCGATTCAGCGAAATGGCAAGTGTTCTCGCAGCAATGGCATCCACACGAAGACAGGGCCCCATTCCACTTCCTTGAGTGAAACAAACTATGTCGATTTGGTCAGGAGAAATCTGGGCTTCCTTTAATGCATTTCTAAGGAGCGTGGGCATGACTTCCGCGTGATGTTCAGCAGCGTCTCTTGGTATTACCCCTTTTCCGATTTCTGGTTTGTAAGTTGCCCTCTGGTTGGCAAGAATTTCTCCATCCGAATTTACGATTCCCACGCCAACTTTGTCTGCTGAGCTTTCAAATCCAATTGCAATCTGGCTTTTGAAAGTTTCACTTGCCATTTTGATGGATTATGTTCCCTCAAATATTAATATTGACGTATGGGTACTGCCTTCATCACGACAAGCTTTCTTTCTCAAATCTCACAAATATCTCTCCTAGAACAACAAACACGACTTTCTTCACACGTATGTCTATCCATATGTGATACCTACTTTCCTTAGTTTTATAACCAAATGGATACAAGATTGGGTATGAAAAAAATTCCTTCAGCCTCAATAATTTTGCGGGCTCCTGACAAAAGTGTGTTGATGATGAAACGGGGCAGTGAAATGAGCTTTTTTCCAAACGCTTGGGTTTTTCCAGGTGGAAAGCTTGAGGAAGATGTCTCTACATCTCCTCCTGACGATCCTGTTTATAAGTTTCAGGCTTTACAGGAACTTGTAGAAGAATTGGGTCTCGTGATTACTCCGGAAGGGATTAAACCTGTACCCAATGATAAAAATTTGAAGGAAATTTTGACTGATGAGGATCTCAATAATGTTTCTTCGGCTATGAAATTTATCGGAATTCGTGAAACCCCACCTTTTACGTCAAGAGTGTTTAAAGCATCCTATTTTATCTACGATGTTCCATCTCGAATTGTTCCATACCCAGATGGCACAGAAGCTGTGGAGGCACGGTGGGTTCATCCAAATGATTTCATTCACGCATTTAAGAAGGGCAAAATCATCATTCCTCCTCCAATCCTTCGAATTCTTAGATTGTTGGCTCTTCCTGACAATGAGTTCATAGAACAGGGGTTGAAAGAAAGTAACTTGCCTGTCGGGTTGCAAACTCCAATAGAGTTTGCTGATGGTGTGGAACATATTCCTCTTGCTTCATATACAGCAAAGCCATTTCGTCACACAAACTTGACAATCTTCCGGGGAGACAGCCGCACAGCAATAGTCGATCCCGGCTGGAACGAGCATGCAGAGGCTGTAGAGATGATCCTTGATACATTGGCAGGGGATGACCCTATAGTTATTCTTACCCACCATCATAAAGATCATGTCGCAGGTCTTTCTCTATTGGAACAAAGGTTTCCTAATGCAGTTGTCCATGCCCATCCATTCACACTTGAAAATATCGACACATCACTACGTACGCAGGGTGTCAGGGGTGGTGAAGAAATTTTGTTGACTCGTGATTCAAACGATTGGATACTGGAAATCGTCTATGCTCCCGGTCATACGAAAGGCCACATCTGTGTATTGGACAGGCGAAACAATGTACTGATTGCTGGAGACCATGTAGTTGGGAGAGGCACGGCGTTGCTCGACCCTCGCAACGGAAACATGAAGGACTATTTGGAAACAACTTATTTGCTGAAGGAACTGACCCCCCGGCTCATTCTTCCTGCACACGGTCCAGTCATCTTTTCCCCTCAAAAGGTTCTGGACTACTATATTAAGCACCGGCTGGAAAGGGAGCAACAAGTTCTTTCATCGCTTGCAAGGGGAAATGAAACAGTGAAGAAGATTGTTGCTGATATTTACCATGATGTGGATTCACAGCTTTGGCGTTATGCTGGCTTCAATGTATTTCTTCATTTGCAGAAGCTCCTTGAGGAAGGAAAGGTTGTAATGGAAGATGGAGTAGTTCTTTCGGAGGAAAACTATCTGTCCGTTAAATTCTATTTGAGATAATGGGCTATGTCAAGGTCATTTAGGTCATTTTCATCAAAGATATGGATCAGATTGTGTTTTGCCAACCATCTTCCAAGAGTTGCCGGAGCGACTGGAATGCATTGAGTGTCGATCGGTAATGCTGTTGGTATTCCCAAAGCTCTTGCCCATCTGTCACTCCCTTTTGTCAAGTCTGAGGGATGTGCCAGATTTGACATGGGACGATGTTGCAGAATTCCTTCTTCAGTTTCCTGAAAAATTGCCTGATAGGTTTTAGGTTCAAGAAAGACAGGAAGAAAATAATTGGACTTTCTAGTCAAGGGGATATTTATGGAAAGCATGCGAATGCCAGTCGGTGGCTCTGTCAAGAACCTATAGAGAATTTTTGGGAAAATCTCCAATGCATTGGAAAACATTTTTGGAGTTCGCTTTTCTTTTGCATAAGGTGCGCTGATGGCAATTGCCTGCACTCCCGCAATGACTGCTTCTATTGCTCCAGCCACCGTGCCAGACGAATAATGATGACCTATGCTGGTGTTGCTTCCATCATTCATGCCAGATACAACTAAATCAGGTTTTTGCTTGTCTTTGTAAATTGCATAGTTCACGCAATCAGCTGGAGTTCCCGTGATTGTAGTGATTGGATGGTCGTATCCATCCAAGGAATATTGGCGATTGATTTTTAGTTTTTCACGAATTGAAATTTTCTTAGCTATCCATGATTGCTGTGTTGCTGGCGAGACAACCTCCAACTCCACCTGTAAGTTATAGGGGGGATCTCTAAGAGCCAATATTGATTCAATTGTGGGAAGGAGGGCAGGTGAGTCAACCCCGTCATCATTTGTCAAAACAATTCTAAATGTTTTCACCAAGTTCCTTTTCTGCTTCTCACAAATAAGAGTTAATGTAGGGTGCTGTCAAATTAATTCGTACTTCTGGTTCTAAATTCGTCAAATAGTAAAAATATTTCCCGCCAAGAATCCTTGGTTTCCAGTTGTAAAAAAATAGATTATAAGCAATAAATTTGGACATGGAATATTGAATTTCGGTAAGAAAGTTCGCGCCAAGCTCCGCTCTCAATTTGGGGAAAGCCCTATGGAGACATTGAGCCTGTTGCAGAACAAGGATTACCGAAAACTTTGGGGATCGGAGTTCATTTCAGAAATTGGAAATTATTTCTCCTTTTTCGGCGTCATCTTCTATGTCATTGATTTGACTCGTTCTCAAGGGATAATTGCAACTGCACAATCTCTTATCGCTGTTGTCATTTTTCAAGTTGTTCCGACCGTGTTTGTTGGCCCTTTTGTCGGAGTGTTGGTGGATCGTTTCAACAGAAAGTATATCCTAATTGTGGCCAATTTCACTGGTTTCCTTGTGACTGTCGGGTATAGTCTCTCTACAGGGCTTGCACATATCTATTTCTTGGTAACCATCCACTCTCTTGTACGCTTGTCTTTCTATCCCACACGGGCAGCTATTCTTCCCCGGTTAGTAAGCAAAGCTGAGCTGTTGCAGGCAAATTCCTTTATCCAAATTTCTGTGCAGTTTTCAAGATTACTTGGTCCTCTACTTGCGGGGATTGTTCTTTACCAATTCGGCTTTGTCACTGGATTTCTTGCTGATGGCTTAACTTATCTGCTCGCCATTTACATTGTCTCAAAGATAAAAGCTGATTTAAGACCACATGCCAGCGACCAACACGTTTCCTCATTGAAGGATATTGGTTTGGCATTGAAGATTGTTTCAAAACGGCCAGACTTGAAATTTATTTTTGGAAGCTTCTTTTTGCTTCTGATCGCCGTCGGAATCTTGGATCCTTTGCTCGCCCCCTATTTGAATGCCAGATTTGGGTTTAGTGCTTTGGAATTCGGCTTTTTACTTGCCTTTTCTGCTATTTGCGGAGGGGTAGCCGCAGGCATATTGATCACACGAAAAAATATCCATGGGAAACTCAAACTCATATCGGTATTTTATGCCCTAGGTGGAACTGCCTTAATACTTCTCAGTGAAGCGTCTTACAATGGAAATCTTGTGTTCCTCTTCATTGGTGCAGGTCTGTTGGGAATAGTAAACGTGGGGCTTTATATCTTGACCGCCACATTCATACAGGAAACTGTAAATGACGCGAATTTGGGAAAGATCAATGGATTTTTCGCAACTTTGCTGGTGTTGGGACAACTATTTGGATCATTGCTTGCATCATGGTTAATCCAGCATTTATTGGTAGAGGTTATTTTTACAGTTATCGGAGGCACAGTTGCCATAATGGGTGTATTTTCTCTGATGTCTGTGAAACATTATCATTGGGAGATGGAAGTTTCTTCTCCAGTCATTCATACTGGTAAAGCAGTGATGGGCAAATAAGTCGTCTGGTTTCCTTTGTATGTTGCTCATGAAATCTTTGACAAACATTTTCTACTTTTCAGGTGAGCTTGACTTAATGGCAAAAAAAATACACCTTGACTCTGTTGGGCTGGAAAGTGCAAAAAAAACGTTTGCTGACATTTCACGGCTGCGTAAGGGTTTTGTTCTTGCTGTTCAATTGCTCTTGGTTTTTGTAATCATAGACACATTATTTTTTTATTTTTCAGGCTCAAAAAATGCGGAGTTTCCCTTGGGGCTTGATGCACAAAGATTCTTCTTTGTCATAATTTCAGCCATTGGAACACTTCTTGCATTGCTTTCCATTTATTTAGAACGATTTCTAAAATCGCAAATATTGTACGATTTGCTAAAACACGAAAAAAAAAAAAAAAAAGCAACCAGCTTAATTCATCCTGAAACGAATATCAAACTTTCTCCAAAGCGAAATGGTATAGAAATCGAGACGAGCAAGGGGGTTGAAATCCTTCCTGATGATTCTCTTCCAAAATTGGAAGAATTGCTTTCTGAATAGCTAACTGAAATAGAATTCCACAAAAACAACGACAATAATCTTTCTCAACTTCCTAAAATAATAAAACGGAATGGTCAATCATAAATGTGAAAGCTGATGAATGAAATTCCAACGTCTTACGATCTATCGTATCT
>JALUTL010000403.1 GCA_027016475.1 Candidatus Heimdallarchaeota archaeon | reverse complement strand
CAACTTATCAGAATGGAAGAAGAAATCGATACAACCGCATGGCAACTCATTATGAATGATATCCAATCACAATTGTCTTACAAGAATCCTGCAATCCCGATTCTGTATACTGGCAGATTTTTTGCCATTCGCGACATTTGGACCGGTTTGGATACAATCTTATTGTTATACAATAAACAACCATGGTGGGAAGTCCAGCTTGCCTCACAATCCACTACAACTATTTCAAGCACATCCTCGACAACAACGAGTTCTACTCCTCAGTTTACAAATACCTCTAGCACTCAATTTACCCCAACAAATTCATCTACGAACACAACAACGCCAGAACCCAATCCAATAACAAACGAAAACACCACCTCTCCAATAGCTCCTCCATTCCTTTCACTTCCCAACCAGTCTATTGCTTTAGGATTCCTAGCAATCCTCGCTCTCTTAACAAGAAAATCTCGAACCAAAATGAAAAAGATCCAATAATGAGCGAAATGCTTGCCTTTCTCATTAAAGTTCAAAGACAGATCGCAAAAAGATTGAATTATATATTAGTATAAAGGCTCAGCCAATTCTCTTATCTCCCTATATTGTAACAAACCGTTTTTTCAATGATCTCTATCCGACAATTGAAAACGGCATTTACAGAAAGACGACTTCAATATCTGGTAAGAAAATACTATAGGGTGAATAAACTTTTCAAATCCCTCCTTTTGCTTTTCTTTTTGGCTATTGGCTCATCAATTGCTCTAAGAGAAATCAGTAAAAACAAGAATGAATCTGATAAAAACGAGATTCGTAATGAACCGACGACATTCCCAAAATTTCCGCCCGATAACGAAAATACGTCTAGCCCCGAAGACCTTTTGAATACTACTTTCCAAGTAATTGTGCCAAAAGTAACTCCCAGCCTTGATCCAATTTTCATTCATTTTGGCCTTCAATCATTTAGAATGAGACCATTGGGAAATCTGACCTATCAGTTTGTTCTTGATCCAACAGTGTTGCGACTTGGTAAAGGTGCTGAAATCAGTTATGCATATTCCAGAGGAGGGCTAAACATATTTGGCGAGATGAATTTTACAAACAACCAGCCTCGCTCTTTCATCATTGGCAGTAGCAAACTCGTTACTGACATTGTTGAAGAATGGAAATGGCTTCCCAACAATCGAACGGAGCCCTCGATTCCTACTCTTTCTGATAACTTCTCTATTGCCTCGCGTCAGAGCTTTTGGAAAGGAGTTCACTTTGTGGATTTTTGGTCTGACATGTTTGAATCTCAATTTGAAACCACAATCGCACACCTTAAGAGTCTTGGATACGAATGGATATTCTTATCGCCACCATGGGAGATTATTAGTGAAGACCCTCCCATCATTTCTGGAAACAAATCTTTGACAAAAACTCCTGTTTTTACAGATGCAGCACTTCGAAATCACATTCGTGTTTTCAGGGAAGCAGGTTTCAAAGTTGGGCTGAGAATTCAGGTTTGCTGTGAGACGATAGACACTACAAATAGGTCTGCTACTTGGTGGGAACAGTGGTTTGGGCAGTTGAAAGGTTTCGTCGAATATCATGCAAATGTCTCAAGAGAAGAAGACGTTTCCGCACTAGTTTTGACAACTCCAAATTTCGGAGCAGGATTGCCCCTCAACTATGATGTTCCCAGTCAGATCAATGCCACTAAAAATTGGCTTGAAATTATAGACGCTGCACGCCTCTCAAACGCGAAAATCGGTATTGAACTCTTCGGCAAATCTTTCTATGAAGATCCAAATAGCCTTCCATGGCCTGGAGAGCAAATTAACTTCTTTAATCAGTTGGATTTTGCCTCGGTTTCTCTATGGGGTGCAATCGTGAATGTTACCAATCCTTCACAGTCTGACTTTGATAATGGAACCGCATTGATTTTCAAGAATCTTGATTATTTGTATAACAAAACAAATCTCCCAATACTCATTCAAAGCGTTGCATATGCTAGCTTAGATGGTTCAGGCCTGGAAAAGGGACCTGAAACAACCTATACTTGGGAAGATCCGAGAACACTGAATGTAACGATCGACGAAATAGAGCAAGCAATGATTTACGAATCTATAATGAAACAAGTTGCTACAAGAGATTACATCATGGGACTATTTCCCTTTGGTTATTGGTACCTGGATGGTCCATCCACGCCAGATACATCCATCAGGGCCAAACTTGCCGAAACAATCCTGATTTCATGGCTAACTCGTTTTCCAAACACTACGGATGTCCGTTTAACCAAATATGATGCAATTTTACTTGGCTCATCGCCTGAAAACAGAATAAGTTACACTCGGGAGATTATCCAGGAGAAAACTATGTCTTTTCTCGTGTTATATTTTAAACAAGGTGTAGCTGTGGAATTAAGAGTCAGCAACACCCCACGTG
>JALUTL010000402.1 GCA_027016475.1 Candidatus Heimdallarchaeota archaeon | reverse complement strand
CAAAAACACCCAACCCTTGAAAAATAGTTTTTTTTTTTTTTTCAAATGTCTTCGGAGTATTCAAAACAGTTCAACCAGCAGGGAACCATCCATCATGTAATTATTCATTCCTTATGCCCACATAATCTATCCTAAGGGTTACAAAGATTTGATCAAGTTGGACTTCAGAGTCTTGTTCAATTGTGTCCAAATAGACAAAGTATCCAAAACCCAACAAAATAAAAATAGTAGCCAAAAGCGCCAGACTTGCAACTTTCCGTTTCAAACACCCACCTCATGCTTTCTTACGACATTAGGAAATTTTGAAACAAGATTTGGATAAAGGCGATTTATTAAATCAGGTACAAAGAAGAAGAACAGGCTGTTTGCAACAACATGCACTATTGTAAATGGAATCCCAAAAACAAAGCTGGATATAAAGACAGCCATTGCTTCATTTGGAGTTGAGATCAACACAATCACCGTAGGCAGGGTAAGGATGATATCCCAAACCAATGTGCCTAGTGCGCCAATTGCCATGAATTCCACACGGCTTTTGTTCCTTAACTGGTATGAGAGGGTTCCAAGTAAAAACACAAAGATCCAGCCAATCAACTTAAACGGAAATGAAATCAAGCTGACACTATAAGCAACAGTTGCAACAAATTCCCAAACTACAAGAGTCAGAAGTAGTGTTCTGTAACCAAATCGGAAATGGAACAGATATCCAAGCAAAAAGGCAGTAATTGTCAATGTTTCAACATTTGGTATGTATATCAGAATGGTGCTTGTTGCAACAGCAGCAGCAGCGAATTGTATACTTAAAGCAAATTCAGAAACTTCAGCCATTTTTTCTTGCTCAAAAGATGTTACGATTTGAATACCTTCCATTGGTCTCTGAAGATAACACAACCATTTAATTTATAGGAGTTTTCGCCTATAATGTGGACAATTCTCCTCTTTTGCAAGCAAAAGCCCTCACCATGAGCTACCAAAACAATCCACCGATTCTGGAAAACGCAGAGTTTTTCTTAATGAAGGGGGAAGCAGTTTTGCTAATGGGAGACAATGGGAGTGGAAAAACATCATTCGTTAAGGCAATTGCTCAAAGACACCAACCTGGAATGCTTGGACTCCAAATGGGTGAAGTTAAGTTCTTTGGCGAATGCAGAATTGCGCTTATCGATCAAAGGCCTTCAAATCAGATGTTGACAGGGTCAGTTAAGGAAGAATTGGCCACACCATTTAGTTTTGCACAGGTTCCTAGAAGCATTCGGAAGAAACAAGTTGAGCGAACTCTAGAAAAATTTGGAATATTCGAATTGAAAGAAAGAGACCCGTATTTTCTTTCCTCAGGACAACAGCAATTGGTTAATTTGGCAACCATTTCCCAAATGGAGGCGGATCTAATTGTTTTGGACGAGCCGTTTGCACTTTTGGATGAACAGAATACAGTATTATTGGTAGAATTGTTGAAAATGCTGAAAAATAAAGGAGTCTCCTTGATAGTCATTCAGCATCGCCCTCATCCGCTGAGCCTGACCTTGTATGACAGAGTCTATGAATTAAAACAAAATAGAATTGAGGAGATTCAAGAACCCAAGTTCCAAGGCAGGATTGAAAAGACGATGATGCAGAGTTGGGTTGCAAACCTTATGAACATAACTGAAGGAATTATCATTGGCAGAGACAGGGATTTATTTTCCATTCCTATGTTGCTTCTTGGAAAGAGAAGGTTGTTGGTCGTTGGAAACAATGGTTCTGGAAAAACAACTTTTCTGTTAACTTTGTATGGGTCAATCAAAACACGTGAGGGTGTCCTTCCTGAATTCATTTCTGAAACCAAGAAGGTGTTTGTACCACAGGATTCAACCTTGTTTTTCACAAAACAGACCGTTGAAGCTGAATGGGCATTTGTAGTGGGAAAAAATCTTCCCCTGCCTGAACCTCTGTTGAAATTCCGAAACAGAACGATCTTTAGCCTTTCTGAAGGTGAAAAAAAATGGATTTCCCTTCTAATTGCTTTTTCGAGTGAAGCTGATCTTCTTCTACTTGATGAACCTAGCTATGCGTTGGACAACGACAAGATCCAATGGCTAAAAGACAAACTACATCATGACAATAGAATGATCATCTTGAGTACGAATGAATCCTATTTGTTCATGGACATAGAAGGGGATTTTCAATTGATTCGAATAGAACCGGAAAATGAAAGCAATCATGTTGCATCATCCAAGTTGAACATCACCCAGGGATATGAAACTAATCATAGTTTGACCAGTCGCTTACATCCGATCGCTCTTCTGACCCTGCTGTTTCCAATTATGGCAGCAGTTGCGTTGAACAACCAATATTGGATTTTCATCTTTTTTTGTTTGGAGGTAGCAATGATATCAATGTCTGAAGGACTGAAAGCATTGTTTGAGAAACTATGGAAGCTTAAGTTACTCTTGGTTGCTGTACCGATCTTTCATTACCTACTTACCACTTTTCCTTACCCGATTGAATTGATTGTGACCACACAGTTTGTACTTCGTCTACTCGTATTGTTTCTCCTTTTTTCAGGATTTGGGCAAACAATTCCTCCTGATGAATTTGTTGATTCCTTATTGACTTTGAGATTTCCAGCCAATTTTGCTTGGTCTATCGGTTCCGTCTACCGTCAATCAGTTTTTCTGGGCCAAGAATTGGCTATCTTTCAAGACCTACATCGTCCTCCAACAACCAACGGATGGCTTCGGCAAATAACTGCCCAAATAGAATTTTCATTCAATCTATTGACAGCTGCATTCAGCTTGGCAATCGACAGAGCAAACGGCTATGCAAATTCCTTGTTGAACAGAGGGTGGCAAGGAGCACACAGAACTATAATTTGCTATTCGAGATCATTTTCGAAACATGACATGATGACAATGCTCATTTCAGGGGTTCTTCTTGCAGGAGTAATATTCTCATAAAAGACTTTCATTTTGTGTGAGTGGTATAGTTAAAGATATTTAAAGCTTTAAGTCCATGAAAATGTAAAGAAAAATGAGGACTGCCCATGGAGATCGGTTTGTTAATTATTTTGTTCCTCTCAATTCTAGGAGTGCTTTATTTTAGGCAGAATAAGCAGACACCAAAACTGCCCGACGGAAGAAGACAATCTCTTCCAAGACAAAGGAAGCTAAAAATGAGACTACCACCCCCACAAGAAAGCGAAACATTCATTCTTTCTGCTGAACGGCTTGCTGAGCAGGGGAGATATGATGACGCTGCCACACTTTATCTTCAAGCAGGGAAAATTTTCTTGGCCGCCAAAACCAAAATGATGAAAGGTCCAGAGGCAGCAACTGAGGCATTGGACATTATACGTTCGAAAATGCCCAACAGTTTTGAAACCATTGGGAGAAATTTGGCCCATGAGTTCTATTACAACCTACGTAAACCAGTAGAAGCAGCAACGATATTAAGAGCGATGGGATTAGTGGGAGAGGCAGAAGCGATAGAAGTTGTTGAAAATATTCCTCCCACTGAGAGATACTTAATACAAAGTGAAATGGAAGTACCAATTCAAAATGAAAATGTAAACCAAGTGACCCATCAACCAGAATCATCCATATTAGTGTCTGAACAGTTGGATCAGGTTGAGAAGTCAGAAATGCAACCAGAAAAGAGTGAAATGGAACCGGCCAAAGCGGTTGCTACCACTGTTGACGTGTCAGGTGAAATCCCCAACACAATTCTGACGGCAAAGCTGGGTTTGGAAAAGCCGTGTGTAGTCTGCAAGAAATCCATAGATGCAGGTAGCGAGTATGTTTATTGTTTGAATTGTGGAAATCCGGGGCATAGACGCCATCTGCTTGAATACATTAAAGTAAGAGGCATCTGCCCAAACTGCAAAGCCAGATTGACCAGAAAAATGTATGAAGAGTAATGAAAGCAACAGAAACTCTTAAGCTCAGTTAAACAAAGCTCACATGATGGGTAAGAAAAGCACGAAAAAGAAAAGCAATATTCCGAAAATAAGCGATTGGGACGGAAAGTCTCCCGCGGCTGCTGTCTGCAAAAGATGTGGCTTGGCTACCCACAAGGAAATGATGGCCAATGAACACCTTTGTGTTGCTTGCTCGAACATGAACATCATTTATTCCATCAGCTTGTTTTTCACCAGAGCATTCCCTTGGGCAATTCTGTCAGCGATCCTAATCTTCTTCTTCCTCCCAAACCTTCGGTTGGTTCTGATCCCAATTTTTGCAGCAGTTCTGTTACCTGCAATAATCGCAGGCGTTTTCCAAAAGAGCATTCATTTTAGAGGAATTCCAAAGGAAGTGAAGGTTATCCCGATTTTAAGGGGATACGAATTTAATCCTACCTTTGAATACTATGATGAAGCGCTCAAACTATGGAAGGAACAGTCCGCAGACAGTCCAAAAGAATTGAAACGTAGAGTAATGGGCGCATTGCTCAACTTTGTTATATTGAATGACAAACCAACGCCATTCAATTGGGTTCAAGAGTGGTCAGAGGCATTTAACATGACCCAAGCAGAATTTGTTGAATTCATGAGAAAAGAGTTGCCCGAGCAGTTTGAAGCTATTTTGGCACCCAACAGAGGATTCGGAGTAATTCCAGATCTTTGGAACGGAATAAAAGATCAACCTGAAGAAAACCAAAAGGAAATTCTGGATGTTTTGAACAAAATAGCAACTGATTTCGAAAACTATGATCCCCAGCACAAACAAATGTTCATAGAAGAGCTCTATTTGATAGAAGATGACATACGAGAAATTCTTGAAAACAACAAACAGTATGAACCGCTGAAAGGGTTGTTGGATGGTTTCATCCCTGAAGAACCTCCAAAAAGCAGATTGGAGGCAATGATGCGGGCGTCCCAAATGCAAACAAAGAACAAGGTAAAGCAATAGTGAGTTAGACCTTCAAAATTAGGAAAACTATGTCTAAGAGTTTATAAAATCAGCATAGGATAGCAAATAGATGAGCAAGGAAGATTCTGACGAATACTACACAAAAGAAGAGATAACGCAAATCGGGATATATATCGTTTTCGGTACTCTCCTCATTTTAGGTGTAGGTTGGATTATTCAATACTGGGCAGATAACGTGGATAATTTCGGAACGTTGAATGATGCGGGCGTTTATTTATTCTTCATGTTGTTTATTCTATCAATTGTTGTTGCCGTGGCTGGTTACATGATTTTGCAGGTCATGTGGTTCCTAGGAAATGTATTGCTGTATTATGGATTGAACATCCTGCTTGGACAATCACAGCGTCAGTCATGAAGAAAGGTTAGGAAAAACTCTTTAATCTTATTTGATCCCTCAATAATCAGTGGTTTGTCTTCAGCAATAGGGGTTTGGCCAAGATTAAGTGATTTGAGTGGCATTTTTTCCAAAGCGTCGTGATCTATAATGATTGTTTCAAGAGGGTTGGAACTTACATTTAACGTATTCAATGCGGAGAATTTTCTAAGCATGTGGGTTAGATCCAACTTTTGTAGCCTATTATTGGAGAGATTCAATTCTTCCAAATCTGATGAAATGGGTTGATGGTCAATCCATTGGTCATCAATTGAGCAGAATGAAAGGTCTGCTTTCTGGACTTTCCCCTTAATTGAAAGACGATTGAGATCATTGTTTGCGACAATCAGTTCAGAAATCAGATTTGCCTCTATTTTTATTGAATGCAGTTTATTGGAAGACAGGTCAATTATGAGAGGAGCTGTGGTTTTAATTTTCAAATCCACATCTGTTAACAGGTTTCTCCTTGCAATGAGGCGTCCGAGTTCCGTGATTGGGAGCATGCTCAAATCAGGCAAACTTTCTAATTGTTGATTGGACAGATCCAATGAATAGACTTTTCCATGGTTTACGATGGTGTATTCTGATCTGATGCAATCAGAGATCGAAGCCAATTGACGTTCGAAGAGATTTGTCAATAATAGGATACATTCTCGATTTAGGTCAAACCATTCCTTGAATTCTACGATATCGAAATCATCCACAAAATTTCTCCTCCAGCAGGACGGCAGGTAAGTTCCTTTCAGCTTCAAAATTTTAATGGAGGGCAGATCATTGCAGAAAGTAGAAGGGAGAGCAATAAGGGGATTGTACTCTAAATTTAGCATAACCAGATTGTTGAAAATTGAAAAAAAGTTAGGTGGTATTTTGTTGATTTTGTTGTTGCTCAAATTGAGTTTCTCAATTGTTTTCAACTTGGATGCAATATGGTTTGACAAACGAGGAAGTTTATCTATTCCCGTCCCAGACAAGTCCAATGATTTGATGTCATTGTTTAGAACCAAAGTATCCTCCCGTTTAAGAAGTTGGTTTGGTGAGATATCGGCTTCAAAGATGGTAATGACTTCTTCCATCAGTGTAAGAAGACCTATCTTGAACTTCTGCTTTTGGCACATCTGAATCAAGGAAGCCCTTCCCAATATGTTCGTATTGAAATCAGCTAATTCGGGATTTCCAGAAACCCATAGCTCTTCTATCTTGGAATTGCAAATATCATTGAATGGCAACTGGTGCAGGCAATTTTCACTTGCTATCAGAAATCGTAAACTAGGCAAATTTGATATTTTTGGCAATGTCTTTAGCCGATTTGATGAAACTATCAGGTGTGAAAGATTAGGAAGGAAAGGCAAATCCAAGGATACAAGTCCATTTCCTTGGAGAAATAGATGTTTCAATGAGAGAAGGTGTTCGAAATGTTCACTGTGCAGTTCAACCAATTTGTTGTTGGCAAGATTTAGAACCTCCAAATAGGCCAATGGTTTCAAAATTCTTGGATCAATATCTGACAGATGGCAAAAGGATGCATCTAGGTTGATCAAGGAAGGGGGAAGGGCATCAATTTTGGATAGAGGATTGCCATGTATATCCAAAGATTGAAGATTGGAGAGTCCAGATATACATTTCCAAACCACCTCAGTAATTTCATTGTTTGCAACGGATAACGACTTCAATTCCCGAAAATCTTCCAACCTAAACTCTCGAAATTTATTGCCATCCAAGCGAAGTACCTCAAGCTTTGGCAATTTATTATGGATACCCTTTGGTAAGGCGGTAAGTTGATTTCCACTTAAATCCAATGTTTTCAAACCGCTCAACCCGTTTAGTGAGGCCAAAGAAAGACTTGAAATTCGATTTTCATTCAAATAAAGGTCTTCAAGGGAGTAACATGTCGAAAACAGCCCTTTAGGAAGCTGGTGTAGACCAAGATCACTTAGATCGACAGAAATCAAACGTCCATCTTCGATCTGTGTTTTTGTTCTCACCATAATGTCGTCATGTAAATGGACTAGGCCTAACTCCTTCATTATCCAGAGAAATTCAGCATTGCCATCCATTGTGAACAAGATTGCTAGATACAATACAGACAAAAAGGTGCACGATCGAGAAAAGGCCGATTTCCCTCACTTGGAGAAAATCCTTTTCAAATCAGGCGGAAGCAGGACAACAATGAAGACATTTCTGGCAAAATATGCGCTAATTGACGGTCAATTCGAAAAAAACATGTTGCTGACAGTTGATGATGGAAAATTTGTTGAAATCAAGCGGCTTGAAGAGAGTCCTGCGCCAGCTGACGTTCACATGTTGGACGGAATGGTTCTTCCGGGTTTGGTTAACTGTCATTCCCATGCATTTCAGGTCTTGTTACGAGGTTTTGCCGAGAATCCTAAGAATTTTCGGGATTGGGTTGACAATTACCTCTATCCGCTTATCCAGACACTTAATCTTGAAAAAATTTCAACTGCAACCGAACTGGCATATAGGCAAATGATAAGGAATGGAA
>JALUTL010000401.1 GCA_027016475.1 Candidatus Heimdallarchaeota archaeon | reverse complement strand
TGAAGAAGATCCAGCAATAAGGCAAAAAATTGTGGAATCAATCGATCAGGTAGAATCATCTATCAAGCAGGATTATGCGATTCAACCAAAAATATTTGAGAACATGTCAAAGATAGGCCAGTGAACTATTCTAGAAGAAAAAACCATTAATAGCACCTCCGTGTGTTTGATTTGTGAAAGTTTACTACAATGGAAAGATTTGGACAGATGAAGGGGAATATACATGGATTGCTGTCAATGAACTTGGAGTTATAGAAAATATTGGAAGTGGAGAGCCTCCAATTGCTGACGCGAACATTGATTTGAAAGGAAGACGCATACTTCCAGGACTTCATGACTCCCATATTCATGTATATTCATTGGGCAGATCGGAATTTCGACTCAATCTTCTAAATGTGCAATCCATTGCGGAACTTCAAACACATTTGCTAGATTATGCGACCCAGCATAAAGAGTTGGAATGGATTGTAGGTTTCGGTTGGGATCAGGATCAATTCACTGAACAGAGGTATCCCAACCGAGCAGACCTCGATGCAGTAGTCCCCGACAAACCAGTTGTGTTGTTCAGAGCGTGTCATCATATAGGAGTAATTAACTCCAAAGCAATGAAGTTATTGGGCATTACAGCGGAAACTCAGGATCCCTTTGGTGGACAAATAGACAGAGATGAGGAAGGTCCAACCGGCATATTGAGAGAAGAGGCTCTTAAATTCGTTACGCCATTCATTGAAAAGCAGGATGACGCAAACCGACTGGAATATTTTAGAAGAGGTTTGGAATCCTGCCTCAAAGTCGGTTTGACGGGAGTACAGACAAACGACCCCAAGGCATGGGAGGCTTACAAACAATTGGTGGACAAGGGAGAAATGAAAATCAGAACGTTCTTGACCTTAACATACAACGATTTTGTAAATGATGAAAAGAGGCCTGCACCTTTAGAAACATATGGCTTGCTAGAAGCACACAGAGTGAAGTTGTTTGCAGACGGTTCTTTAGGGGCTTCGACGGCTGCTTTGAATGAACCCTATTCCGACAATAGTGCAAGCGATCCTGAAAGAAGAGGAATTTTAATCCATACGGATGAGGAATTGCTTGAAAAGATGAAATTGATTGCAGAAGCTGGTTTTGTTATTGAAACCCATGCTATAGGAGATCGTGCGGCAGAGCAAGTTCTTCATACCTATGATAAACTTGGTCTGAAACATCAGATACTTACTCATTGTCAAATCCTTTCAAGGGATGCAATCGAAATGATGAAAGCGACCCAAACGATCGCAAACATCCAGCCGGTATTTGTATTCACTGATTCTTTGTGGGCCGAAAAAAGAGTTGGATCAAGAATCAAGTATTCCTATGCATGGAAAACACTTCTTGAGGAAGGAATCGTTTGTGCAGGAGGATCCGATGCACCAATTGAAAACAACAATCCTTTGTTTGGCATTTATGAAGCCATGTTCCGAAGGTCAAAGGCATTCCCCCAAGGGTGGTTGATGCTAGAAGCTTTAACCTTTGAAGAAGCCATGAGCTTGTTTACAATAAATGCCGCAAAGGCAGTTGGCAAAGAAGAAATTTTAGGCAGGTTAGCACCAGGTTACTTGGCAGACTTCATTGTTTTGGATACTGATGTAGTGGAAGATCCGAAACAGCTTCCTATAGCAAGAGTAGAGGAAGTTTACATTGCAGGAGCAAAAGTCTATGATCTTCATGAAACGTAGTCTTCATACTTGATGGTTTTGCGCAATGAATTGATCTTCATTGTTGTCTTGAATCCGAGAGATGAGTATAACCGTTTTGCAGCAGAATTTTCCGAGGTCACCCACAATGAGATACGTTTTGATTTTTTGCTTTTCTTTGCCTTTTCAATCATCATTGACATTAGAGAACGGCCATACCCCTTATGTTGAGAGCTTCTTCGTATTCCGACTATGACGACAAACAATTCCTCCTCGAAGAAAGTTGTAATCAAGCCACCATTCAACTGTTTGTTTTCCTCAATAAAGAACGAATGATCCTTTATTACCTCTCCAAATTCGCCCTGTTTGATGCTTTTTAAGACATATTCTGCGTTTGCTTCGTTGAATAGACCAATTTGCTCATCGATTCCGCCCCTGTATGCATCCGTAAACAGTTCAACATACTTATCGAATTCTCTCCAATTAAGTTGTTTGTGCTTCACGTCCCTTAAGACATGTAGGTTTTGTGCATGATCCAAATCAAGCCTCATTTGTTCCCTTGAAAAGACTATTTCGAAACCGATTTGTTCCATGAATGGAAGAAACTGTTCATGGAGAGATGCTTCAATTTCTGACGGACGCCAAACTGCAATGTCTTTGACGATTTGGTTCAAAATTTCGACAGTTTGTTCTTTCTGTATTTCAGGGGATAATCCTAATGAAAAAAAAGTAA
>JALUTL010000400.1 GCA_027016475.1 Candidatus Heimdallarchaeota archaeon | reverse complement strand
GTTGGCGGTAGCGCTTGCATTGAACCAAGCGACAAATCTGAACTGAAGAATGTTTGCATCTGCCAGATTGAAATCGGAACCGTTTGAATCGGTGCTACTAAGAGGCTTAGTGAACTCATAGCCGATTTGGTTGTCAGTTTTGTTCTTTCTGACAGCATTTCCGTCATTGGTGCCGCCATTGAGGTTGTCAAACTTGATTGGAACAGTTTCATTTGCAGTTGTGAACCCATCAAAGCTTGATGAATTGTATTGGTCGACAACGAGTATGTCGTCAGGCGATTCCAGTGTGCCTAATGTTTTTTTGTCAAGATTTCTGTCGATCTGGAGTGCCACGAAGTCATGAGTCTGATTTATCGGGTTCGAAGCATTGACCAGAACAAAATCGGGATTTGTGAAATTGAAGGCAATGAACAATGATGAGTTTGTGGAAGTAACAAACACACTAGCCTTGGAGACACCAAGATCTGTGCTGAATTCAACACTTTCATTCCATTCAGATCGGGTTACATTTCCGTCAATTGCTGGAGGATTGGTTGTTACAGGCAACGTAGTTCCTTCTGCATTTACAGAAGGATTGGTGTTCACCAGCAGAGCGGAAAGCAACACCACGAAAATAATCCCTTTTAGTTTCATCTTGACGTTCATATTCTATTCAACTCGGGTACTTACTCTTGTCTGACACAAACGGTTTTTAATACTACTTGAAGTTTACAAAGTAGTCGTAAGATAATTTTGAGTGAATTGTTCTGTTTCTAGGGCATTTTACTCAAACAGGACTTTTTCTTGTTGAATTGCAGCAGAAGATGACTTAATCAACGCAAAATTGACAAGTCCGAACACCAATGCATAGCCGACTGTTTTTATGAGGTCTTGATGAAAGATGATATTCAAAACAATACGATAAGGCCAAAAGTAGGGGTTAAGGATTTGTAAGATGGTTTCTGTAAATGGGTCTGCGATCAGCGTAAAGTAAAAGACAAAGGCCATAGCTATGTGAAGGAAGTTTGAAATCCGGTCACCTACCTCTCTTCCGAAAATCAACTGGGAGAGAAGCGTCATTCCCATGGTAGTGAGGTTGAGTCCAAAAAAAAGGAAAAGAATCGCCAACAAAATCGGTATTGTAAAAATGTCAGTAGGGAGAACAATAGGGTTGTCAAACTCGATCCCATAGTAATATCGATTGATTAAATAGCCAAGAAAAACACCAACGATGTATGAAATAGGAATTAGCAACCCGATAGTCAATCCCACTGCAATTTTGGACATTATGAGGTCGGTTCGGTTTCGGACGGAGGCTAAGACCACTTCCATCATGTTGTTTTGCTTTTCCTTGGTGAAGCTGACAATTCGCATGAATGACGACCCAATCATTAGAATGAGAAAAACCATGTATGTGAGAGGAAATGCCAAGGCTCTTCGATCCTGCTCATTCTGGCCATTATTGATTTCTTCTAGTGTTAAAAATGGTTGAGCGGCAACCTGAGGGATTCGACTGATATTGAGTACATCCACCATTGTTTGAAAAATTGTAGGATTTACATATCCATCCATGATTGTTTCCACGCGAATATCGCTTGAGGAGACTCGCATAAAGTAAAATGCAGTCAGGGTCGTATATGCCACCAAAGAAAAGTTTTGTGGGAGCAAAATGGCATTTTCCTTCGTGATGAATTCATCAAAAGACTGCAAGGTTTCAATAATTACCGAGGCATTTGATGCCCCTTTCTCTAGATTACTAAGAACTTGATTTCCCAGATCATAAGTGTTGTTTCCAACAGTAAAGGGAACATCTTGGTTGAGGACGTAAAGAGTCAACGGATCTTGCGTAAGAACCATGACAGGCCCGACGCTGAATATTAAGGAAAACATCATCGGAAAAGCAAGAGCTGCCAAAAAGGCCTTTTGTTTCAAAAGAATCTTGAATTCATAGTAGATAAGAGTATGTAACTGCATGGTTATCACCCGATACGTGGAGCTTCGAAAGCTTGCAGTATGGCATCGTCCAATTCTCCACTTGATGAAAACTGGGAAATAATAGTATTGATGTCTCCTTGAGTTATTGCTTGTCCATTTTTCATAATGATGATATTCGATGACAATTGCTCGATGTCAGTAATAATGTGGGAAGACAGTATAATTGTTTTACCTTCTTTCAACAACGATTTGATCAAGTTGCGAACCAAGTGCGCCCTTTGCATATCCAAACCAGCCGTCGGTTCATCCAATATGAGTAGTTGAGCGCCAGTAAGAATTGCCCTGATAAGGCTGAACGCCCGCTGTTCACCACCAGAAAGCTTGCCCCAGGCGGTTCCCAAACGATCTGTCAGTGAGAGCTCGTGTGTCAATCGGTCAATCAGCTCATCGCTCACATGTCTTGAAGTTCCATAAAGTCTGGCCATAAACTCCAAATTATCTTTGGCAGTAAGAGCAGTATAGCCAGAATTTGTTTGAGGGACTAGACCTACCTTGGTTCTGATTAATTCGGATTGTGATGATACGTCATTTCCAAAAACTTCAATTTTCCCTTTATCGATCTTAAGGAGACCCGTCATACACCTTACAGATGTTGTCTTTCCTGCTCCATTCGGACCAAGTATAGCACTGATCTGGTTTTTTGGGATTGTAAAGGAAAGATCATTTAAAACCGGTTTCCTTTCAAAATATTTGAACACATTTTGGAAAACCACTGCTGCTTCAGAAGAGTTTTTCACAGAAGCCCCCTTTTTCATTAACGATTTAAGATTTCTGAACCGATTCAAGAGAAAGCCTATTCAATCGGGTCAGGGCGAGTACGTGGTCGGTTGTGAATTTTTGGTTTTCGTGTTGGATCAGTTATCGGAACGAAGTCTGTCAGCAAAATTCGATCAGCTTGCTCAGCAGAGAAAGCACCTTTCCAAATCAGACCTCCCCGAAATTGGGCCATGCAATCAGGGCAGTATCGGGTTCGAGTTTTAATATTCAGGTAGAGTTGAGTTTCTGTTGCATTTTTGTGGCAATGGTCACAGTAGTTTCCAGCCCGAACCACGGCAATTTCACGAGCTACACAGTTGTTGCACTTCCCTGGCCTTGGAATAG
This sequence comes from Candidatus Heimdallarchaeota archaeon, assembly GCA_027016475.1. Classification (GTDB taxonomy): domain Archaea; phylum Asgardarchaeota; class Heimdallarchaeia; order Heimdallarchaeales; family Kariarchaeaceae; genus WAKA01. The sequence continues at coordinate 17,433 of JALUTL010000400.1, read as the reverse complement.
GCTTAAGGCACCCCTGACAAAGATAACTTCCATATATGGGCATGTCTTATCATTCAAAAGATTCATTTTACCACTTTATAAACTATTCTTTCAGTAACCCTAGAGATGAATTTATCGCACCATTGTAAATTTTTTGAACACATCAAATTCCGTCTCTGAATGCTTGTAAGTCAATTCCAGACCGTGTCCGATTGCAATGAGAACAGAATCACATTCTGGATGGTCTCGAACCATTTCGATATATGTTCTCAATTGTTCAAAATATCCCAACGTGTTGTTTGCGAGTATACAACCACCATTCTTCAAATGGGGAAATCCCTTGTTGAAGTAGTTGACATACTCCTGTCTGTCACCATCAATGAAGAGGAAATCAAATTCAGGCAAATCCGCCTTCAGAAAATCCTCATTCCTGATTTCGACAACATCGTCCAACCCTGCTTCTTTGATCAAATTATTGGCCCGTTCTGCCCTATCCTTTTTGGTTTCAAAGGATATTACCTTTCCATCGAATGATTTTGCGGCGGCACCTAGCCAGATGGATGAATAACCAACAGAAGTGCCAACCTCAACTATAGTTTTTGGTTTCACCAAACGGACTAGCACAGAAAGAAACTCTGCAACATCCCTAGGTATTGAATTGTTTCTGGTAAATTCATCTAGACCTTGATCACGCTGTTTGTCATCTTCAGTTTCCAACATTTCTAAAATGGCAGGAATTCGTTCCATGTTTCAACCTCTAAACTGCCTTTATTATGTTTTTCGAGTAAACCATACGAAATCATGAGAAAATTGATGGTTTGTCATATTTGGCGTAAAACAAGAAAATGAAAATCTCGAAAAAACAATTGATTGGAGATTTTGAGGATAAACAAGTATAGGGTGGATATAGCAATCAATCAAGTTAGGCTGAAGAGGTTACCGTTGCCTGTTGTTTCTTGGCACTTGCCTCTTTAATTTTCATGTTGACAAAGTAGATGGCAACCCAATAAAACAGGTAAGAGAAGATTTCAAGTGGTGTGGGCTTGTCTTGGTAGCCGAACAATGCTCGTAGCAAAGCACCAAGTTGGCTTACCTCTGCGCTGTCACTGAGTGGCAGCACAAAGAGAGGGGTGTTTATGAAGCTGTCTTCCGGCCCGAACCAACCGAGCTCCTGAAACTCATGAATGCCATGGGCAAACAATCCAGCCGCAAACAGTATCAAAAGAACACTTGTGATGTTGAAGAATTTCTTGAGATCCAAAGAAATTACACCTCGGAAGAACAGCAAAGCAATTGCAGTTGCAGTGATTGCACCCAAAAATCCAGAGAACAGAACTGTAGATTGGGGTTCAGTTGCACTTACTCCACCCAAGAGGAGGATACTTTCAATCCCTTCCCGAAACACTGCAATAAATGCCAAGGTCATTAAGGCGTATCGATCTTGGTCTTCCAATGCCGCGTCAACTTTTGCCTGCAATTCATATTTAATCATATGGGCGTTTCTCATCATCCAAATGATCATCCATGAAAGCATAGCGGCTGCAAAGATCATGACAATGCCTTCAAACAGCTTTTCAGTATCCCCTTCAAACTCTCCCAAGAAGTTTACAAAAAGGACTGCACCTATGATTGAAGCAGCTACGGCTGCGATGATGCCAATCCAAACATCCTTTTTGAATTTAGGGGCATTGGTCTTGTTTAGATAAGCAATCAGAATGCTGACAATCAATGCAGCTTCCAAGGTTTCCCGTAACATTAGGAGGAACGAAGCAAATGAGAATAGGGCCATGTTATATCATCACCTTTTCGTATTACCGAATTTAGTAATACCACATTTCGAATATGGCCCCATCACTTTATAAACCTACAGATAATTAAAATAGTTAGGAGAGAGTCATTTGATTTGTTCAGCAAAAACCGAGAACCGTAGCTTTTCATCAATTCGGAAGCCCGAACAATTGCCCACCAATTTATAAATTGAATTCGGTTCTACGAAAAATAAAACTATATTAAAAATATAAAATATGCAGAAAGTTATTCGACAATGTACAGGTCAATCCGAAATGACCTACATATTATAGGAAATGTAGCTAGGTTCTGGTTGGCAATTTACTTCCAAGTCCTTAAATTTCTTGCGTGAATAAAGCCAATGTGAAAAGCAAATTTGTTTCAATGCTTTATTTGACAAGAGTGTTTGAATCATCTTTGGTCTCAATCACTGGTGCAATAGAATTGGTGATGTTAGGTATTACATCTCTTGAAACTTTGTTCAGCGTTTTGATCGCTACTTTTTTCATGATGGCAGGAATTTATTCATGGAATGATGCCCTAGATATTGAAGAGGATCAAATCAATCATCCAGAAAGACCTATCCCTAGTGGTGCCATTACGAGCGCAGAGGCAAAAATCATTGGATCAATCTCCCTAATGATTTCAGCCATCTTTTTTTTTCTGGTTCACGTTGGTTTGGTCTTGCTGTTCATAATTGGTTCGCTTGTTGGAATTGTCTACTCATTTACTACAAAACACATGACATATGGAAAGATTCTTACAATCTTGGTCACATCCATTTTTGGTGCTTTGTTGGTTCCAATTGTATTGGATTTGAAGTTGACCACCACCCTTTTAGCCTTTGTAATTTCCATCACAGCCCTCCTCTTTGGTTATGAAATTCTCAAGGATATGAGAGATGTTGCAGGAGACAGAATAGTCGGGATTAGCACTCTTGCATTCAAAATGGGCCATAAAAAAGCAACAATGATTAGTGCTACCTCTTTTATTGGATCCTGCCTTTTTATCGCAGCCTTTTTCTTCCATATAGGTTTGTTCTTTGAAAGCGTTGTATCATTTGGAACAGGAGTTGCAATTGTTCCTTTTTTTTGGATTTTGACGAAAAAGGAGACAGATGCAGCTATCGACATGGTCAGGCTGGCTGTTATTTTGATGATAGGAATTTCCTTGAATGCGGTTGCAATATCAATTTACTTGAGGAACATTGGTTTTATTTGAGCAGTTCAGGTATGTCTGAAAGTTTGTCAGCCATTTTTACACCGCCCGCCTCAAGGGCTTCGATCTTTCCTTTGGCAGTGCCTACATTTCCCTGAACTATTGCTCCTGCATGGCCCATTGTTTTCCCTTCTTTCGCGGTCTTTCCAGCTATGAATCCAACAACAGGTTTAGTTACATGGTTTTTGATAAATTCAGCGGCTTGTTCTTCCGCATTGCCTCCGATTTCACCAATCATGACAATCTTTTCAGTTTCTGGATCGTTCTGGAAAAGCTCCAATATGTCTATGAAGTTAGAACCTTTGAATGGATCACCGCCGATTCCTACACAGGTTGACTGTCCCAATCCAGCTTTGGTAAGCTGTTCAAGAACTTCGTAGGTCAATGTTCCAGATCGTGATACAACACCAATTTTACCGGGGGTTACAATATTGCCGGGAATAATCCCAATTTTGGCCTGTCCGGGCGTTATGAGTCCAGGACAGTTGGGTCCTATCATCACCACACCGTTGTTTTTGCATTTTTTGACTGATGCAATTGCATCCACCTTGGGCACACCCTCTGTGATCACAACGAGCAATTTGATGCCTGCATCCACCGCTTCGTAAACTGCACTCTTAGTACCGGAAGCCGGGATGAAAATGACGGATGCGGTTGCACCAGTTTTTTCTATTGCCTCCTTGACACTATCAAACACTGGAAATCCGTCAACTTCCTGTCCTCCTTTTCCGGGTCTGACTCCGCCAACAACTTGTGTGCCATATTCTCTCATTTTGTTTGCATGAAACAATCCCTGATAACCGGTAATTCCTTGCACGATCACTTTTGTATCTTTTGTCAATAATACTGCCATTTTCAGTCCTCCTAGTTTTCAGCCATTTTGGCCAGTTCAACTGCTTTTTTGATTGCAGGCTCCATTTCCAAGTATGCGTCCATCCCGTTTTCCTTAAGCAACTGGACACCTTCCTCCTGATTGGTGCCCGAGAAACGGATGACCATTGGAATGTTGATGTTGTGTTTCTTTTTGGCCTCTATAATCCCTTTGGCAACGTCATCCAACCGAGTAATACCTCCGAATGCATTGATAAGAATAGATTTGAGACCAGGAACCCGTGTCATGATTCGAAGGGCCTCTTCAACCTTTTCTGGAGAGGCTCCACCACCCACATCCAAAAAGTTTCTTGGTGATCCACCAAAATATTCAATCAGATCTGCTGTGGCCATACCCATACCTGCACCGCATGAAAGCATTCCGATATCGCCACCCAAGTCGACATATGCAAGTCCCTTGGCTTTTGCGTCCTTTTCCTCTTCCGTATATCGCAACTTTTCGGAAAGGTAATCCTTCCTTTCTGGATGTCTGAACATTGCATCATCATCTGTTCCGACTTTCGCATCCAATGCAATTACCTCTCCAGACTTTGAAACGATCAACGGGTTTATCTCTGCAAGAGTCAAATCTTCGGTATACATCATTTTGGCCAATGTCGCCATGATTCCTGCGGTTTTTGTCAATACGTTTCCTGTAAGTCCCCTATTCTTCAGGGGGTCAATAAACATGTATGGATAGATTTCTGCATTGAAAGGAATGCGTATCCTTTCGATTGCATCAGGGCGTTCTTGGGCTAATTCTTCAATGTCCACCCCACCCTCGGTGCTGAAAAGAATCAATTGGTCATACGTGTCAGGGTCAAAAATCATCGAAATGAAGAATTCCTTTTCTATTTCAGCACCCTCTTCAATCAGCAAGTGGGTTACTGGCCTTCCATCGGATTCCTTTGACAAGATCGCCTTGGAAAATTCAACTACCTCCTCCGGAGTCTTGGCAATTTTGATAAGCCCCCTTTTTCCCCTTCGGCCGGAAAGCACTTGTGCCTTTACTGCTACAGGAAGACCAAGTTTGGTGGATGCTTCCCTAGCTTCTTCTTCGTTTGTCACAACCATGGAATTTACAGTCGGTATCTTGTATTTCTTGAACAGTTGTTTTCCTTCAAATTCTAGTAAGAGTCCTATAATCAACACATCCTTTTCAGTGATTAGATAACAGTTTTACATTCACAATGTTCTTTTAAAGTGTCGCCTTATTTTTCTGGATTTCTACCATCTTTACTTGGTGGTATCCATAAGCCATTCTTTGACTATTTTTTCAGCTAGTTTCATCGCTTCATCCACTTTTTCGGGCTTGCTACCTCCACCAGAGACAACACCACCTTTTCCTCCACCACCCCCACCTATGATTTTGCCGAATTTGCGGATGAGTGAGCCAATGTCAAAATCTGAACCTTTGGATTTAGCGATGACTACCATCGCCCTACCGTCAAAAGAGCTTAACAGAACCCCAATAAAGTTTCCATCATCCTTTGTTTGAGCAGACAGCTTTTCTGCAAGCGAAATGAGCTCCTTTTGTGAACTGTCTTGTCTTAGAACAGCCAACCGTATAGAGGTACCATTAACATCCAATGTTTTTGCGTTATTGATGACAATTGGGATTCGTGCTTCTGCAAGCTGTTGTGTCAAGGTTTCTATCTGCTTTTTCTGTTCCTTCCATTCATTCCAAAATCGTTGCGCGGTCGAAGGAAGCTGATCAGGAGACACCTTGAAGGTTTCTGCCGCGCTTCTCATCAATTTTTGGCTTTCTTGTACACTTTCTACTGCTCGTGTTCCAGCTGTCAAATTGATTCGAATCACGCCGTCCTGAATTTTTTCAGTCCCCAATATCTTTATGAAACCCACTTCTCCTGTTCTTTGAACGTGTGTTCCACCGCAGGCCTCTACATCAAAATCAGGGATTTCGATGATCCTCAAAAATTTACCGGGAATTACGGGTCCCTGATAAATGGTAAAGCCATATTTATGTTCGGCTTCGGTTCTTTCCATGACATGTTTTGGAACGTAGAGATCAGACATGACAATCTTGTTTGCAACCATCTCAATTTCATCCAGCTGTTCAGAAGTGATGTTGTCCCAATGTGTAATGTCTAGTCTTGCCTTTTCTACTGACTTATCAGTTCCTGTCTGCCATACATGAGATCCAAGCACATGTCTTGCCGCTCCACCAACAATGTGAACAGCTGAATGATGGCGCATCAAAATCTCCCGTCGATTTCTGTCAAGGAGGATTTTCACCTTTTTGCCTTCCTTTAATGACGGCATGGGCTTTTGTAAAGTATGAACGATTGCCCTCCCATATTTCTGCGAATCAATTACTCGCCCCTTGGCACGTCCTACAACGATATCTGCGTGGTCTTCATGCTGTCCGCCACCAAATGGGTAGATTATTGTTTTGTCAAGAACAAACCGCCGGTCATCGATGACCTTAATTACAGTCCCTTCACTATTGTATTTGTAGGGGATTTCATAGTATTCAGGCTGTGTTTCCAATCCATTGACCAATGACAAGTCAAAGGGAGCTTTTTCTTCAAGCTGTTGCTTTTGCGAGGTCTGGATTTCACCCAATTTTGAATAGAAGTCTTGAGGAATTTCCAGATCAATGCCATGTTCCTTTGCAATGGTACTCACAGTTTCAGGAGGCATACCGTGGCTTTCATACAGCTCGAGTAATTTGTCTGAACTGATTGTCTTATTGGATATCAGACGTCTGGTGACATAACTTCGCCCTTTGGAAATGGTCGTTTGAAGACGTTGGTACTCCAATTCTACGAGAGTGTGAACATGATCCTTTACCTCCTTTAATCTGGGATAAGATTTGGAAACGTAATCTATTTGGCGCAATATCAGATCTGTAATGTCAAAGCCGAATTGGTATAAGTCATTGATATTGAACACCCTTCGAAGTATTACGCGGAGGTTGTAACCACCACCTACATTGCTCGGAATTGCACCGTCCGCAAAAGCGAACGCGACTGTTCGTGTATGATCCCCTATGGCGTACAGTCCTTCAAGGGAACCCAAGCGATTGTTAAGTTGGTCAAGGGTCATGCCCAATTTTGATGCAATATTTGTTCGCGCAGATTTAACGTCCTTTACATCATCAATGTTGAGTAGACCCGCCATCATCGCATACTGATTTAGAAGCCCATGGTCAATTTCAACACCGCTTTTTGAGACCATGTACTCAAATACAGGACCGAAAGTCGCTTCATAAATTGTAGGGGTACCTTGTGAGAACCAACTGACCCGTTCAACACCCCAACCGACATCAATCACCTTGAGATCCATCTCCCGGTAGCCGTTTTGAGTCAACTCATATTGCATGAAAACGGAATTGACGATTTCTGAACCTTTCGCCATGCTTTCTAAATTTGGTCCAAAATTGCCTCCTCCTGACCAAATGTCTTCGACATAAGTTATCTCCTCTGGTTTAAGCCCTAGCCTTTGGGTCAAGAACTGAAAGTTCAATTCGATGCACCGATCCATCCAATAGCCAGTTTTTAATTTTTCACTGTTGAAAGCATGCTGTCCAAACATGACAAAAGAGGAAAGATGTCTGCCTGTTCGTCCAATGTTGTCCAGATCATTGAATTCACCCCCGAACCTGAGGCATGGCTGTGCTATAACCAAGGGGTTTGCTGGAGGTTCAACAGTTCCATTTGTGACCCAAGGTTGCAAAGTCGCAATGCTGGCTATTGTGAAGTCAAGATCAGCCCGCCATCTCGCTACAACAGGGTATGGATCAATGACTTCATGGCCATTCTTTTTGAAGAAGGAGGAAAGTTCCCTAATTGTTTGATGAAAATCCCAATTTTTGCCTTTCGTGCCGATAAACTTGTACCCACCCTCACAAATAGTATCGCCGCAGACTGTACGGTCGGGATCGAGTGACCAGAAAAACTTGCCGCAAACTGTACATTGGGATCTCTTGTGCCCTAACTCATCAAATAACTTGACTCGGTACTGTTCAGGCCTGAATATTTTCTTTAGTTCCTTTTTGTCCATTTCGACCACTGCTGTGTTTCTACACCATCCCTTGATTGTTGAGTTAAATAGCTTCCCATTAATCAGCAATTATCTAATGATTCAATTCCTAAATCACCTTCGAAAAAAAAGAATGTTTTTTTAGCTAATGGGTCATAAAGGATTGATGCCTAGAGACAAGATACCTTATGACATGCATCACCTCTTGGTTCAGTTGGTCAAGAAAGCCCAAGAGGATGGACATATTACAAAAGATGAAGCGGAGGTTATCAATCAAATTCAAATTGATGTAAGAGATCTTGAAAAGGAGATTGTCACCATCAAACAAGAAAACCCGCAACTTGAATCCAGCAAATGGGTAAAGGAAGCGATGGGACGAATTATTGAGAACAGTATCCGAACTGCCATGGCCGATGGTATAGTCTCAAAAGATGAAGAGGCCTTGATCAACTTGCTCAAGTCTCAAATTGAAAAATTGGAGTAAGTATGCCCCTCAACAACTTTTCATTTATACATTCCAATCTTGCAGGTTCGGATGCACCATATACCATTTCAGATTTGGTTGAGCTGCAAAATTCGGGCATCAAAACAATTTTTGCACTGACATCGGAAATGACTTTGGCTGAGCAAATGGCACCAGAACATAATCTTTCATTGAATATTGTTCATTTGCCCACATATTCGGTGCCAACAATTGATCAACTGAACATCTTCGTGTCGAAAATGAAAAAAATCATTGAAAACGGAGAGAAAGCGGCCGTTCATTGTCAATTTGGGCAAGAAAGAACTGGAATTTATCTTGCTGTTTTTCTGTACGTGTTTGAAAAGCTTCCAATAAGCAAAGCCATTGAAAAAGTCAGGACACTCCGCCCTACATCGTTGCAATCATCACATTCTATTGAGTTTCTTCAATCGTTGGAGGGATTCAATTTTCAATTTCATTGGGGTCAAGTTTAATCAGTTTTTCAAAAACGTCTACAAAGGCAGGTTTGGGATAGGCACCAACAAATCTCCCCACAGGCTTTCCGTTCTTGAATGCCCAAAATGTAGGAATACTGGTAGCGCCATATTTCATTGCTGATTGTGGGTTTTCATCAACATTCAATTTCCCAACCCAAACTTTTCCTTTGTACTGTTCAGCTAATTCTTCCAGAATTGGGGCTACCATTCGGCAAGGGCCACACCATGCAGCCCAAAAATCGACCAAAATTATGGGAGCCTCGTTTACTACTTTGTCAAAATTCTCATCTGTAAGAGTTATCGGTTTGTTTGTTGCTTCTAACATTAATAGACCTCCGGCGATAAAGCCATTGTAATTTATTCCTTTGTTGGCCTATATAACTTATTGGTTTTTACTATGTTACTTTCTAAACCCCAAAATTCCGTCAGGTTAATTGGAGTTATCATGTTTATAAGCAAAATTTATTGCACAAAAAGAGCGTAATTTTGTGCGGAAATAGAAAAATCTCCGGTTTCGGATGGACGAAATGCTCATTTTTGAAGTACGGTTAGGACGAACTTTAAAATTTGAACAAATTAACGATTTTGGAGGTCACTTTATTTTTGCACTGCTCAAAGGACGAATCACTTAATTAGGAATAATTCAGTTTGCTATATGAGTAGTGCATCACCCTGCACTAGGAAGGTTGATACAAATGCCAATCGATGAAGACTTTAAAGAGAAACTCCAAATTGTTGCAAAGCACCCAGAATATGGATATGACATTTGGGGAGAATATAACCCTCCTGAAAAACTAGGCATTCACGGATCCAGAGTTGCAGTGGATTTTGACATCTGCATCGGAGATGGGGCCTGTGTCGACGTTTGTCCAGAGGAGGTTTTTGAATGGGTAGAATATGAAGGGCACCCCGCCTCAACCAAGAAGGCCGCTCCTGCAAGAGAAGCTGATTGCATCGAATGTCTTGCATGCGAAGACGACTGTCCAGTTGTTGCAATTAAAATTTACCCAGAATAATCCCGCTAGACAACTTATATTAAGATACGAATATCTGCATAATGTATGGTAAATTACGCTCAGAGATTTGCTGGAGCTACAGTTATAACACTATTGCTTATTATTTCAATTGTAGGTGCTGCTTTTTGGATTAACAATACATTTCCAGCCACAGTAAACCCTGAGAAAATACAGGCCAATCTGACAGTGACTGGCATTGAGATTGAGTCTACAATATATCGAGGGGAAAACCTCAATGTGCAAATTCAGATCAATGTGTCTGCACAGACTCATTTTGATTATGCTCTTTTTTCGTTCCAAAGATCCTCCAGAATCAGCCATTATTGGGCATTAATCAATCAAACCTTTCAGAAAGGAAATTTCTCAGTGGATGCTAAAATTACGCCGGGAATCTACAACAGCTCAGCAGATCAATTCTTTGCATTATCAGACGGCTCATATACTTTAGTTTCAATGAATTATACTTTTTCAGTCAATCATGTGAAAGTGACGAAGACTTTTCAAATCTCAAGAACTGTTTCAGTTATCCCTTATCCGATCTTTAACCGGCTGAAGACATCCACATGGCAAATCACCGGGACAGGTTTCAATTCAACTGTTATTGCTTCCGACGGAACAATAACGTTTCCTTCAGGAATAGGAACGGCAACAGCCACAACTGTTTCAAACTTTACTGCTGCCACACATCTGACTTTAACACTTCCAAAGGGATTATCTGGATTGTTGACTGTGGGCAACATATCAAAATCCATTTCAGGAGGAAATGAGACGGTCAACGTTGCAGCCATTGATGAAATGCAAACAATCACGATGACAGTTGATACAGAAACAAATTCCTCTGAAATAAACATCACGGTTGTTCTTGAAACAAAGAAAAGGGTGTTGCTGGTTGTTGTTGCCAATGATAGATGGGACACAAACTTTCCTTCTTCGCACACAATCATTGAAGAAGTTAATCAATACTTTCAATATTGGTTTAATTTGACTTTCAAGGTGATTCTTGATATTCCAATTGTATATAATGGCAGCACTGCATTGCCGGAATTGTTCGAATTTGCCAAAAAGGAATTGGGCAATGAATTGAAGCTTTCAAACAACCAATGGTCACATGCCAGGGGCAGAAGAATAGGCAATCTTGGGGCGGATATCATGATGATAAACACAAACAAGACTATGTCTAACTACGGAATGGTTATCGGCGACAGCATGGGAGGATACAATATGCTTGCCAATGCGGGAGGAAGTCTCAATGCCAATGGGTTCAGATTGGCTCCAGAATGGGCAGACAACCTCTTTCAGCATGAGTTGAGCCATGTTTTTGGTGCACCTGACAGAAGAACGGGGATAGATCTGCCTTCAGTTATGACAAAGAGTGAAACGTTACAAGAGCTAACTCAGGACTTAAATGCAGGAACCCTCTGGTTGACTCTCAATACATGGTTACCTGAAGATATTAAGACAATGGCAACCCAGCTTAAATTCTATGACAATTTTCAGGGTTAAAGGTCATGTTCCTTGAATATTTTCTTGATATTGTTTAGCCATTCCTGTTCATAATTTACCAAAACAGTCAAGAGCTGACGCAGAGTTAATTCTCCGAATTGCTCATGCTTGATTTTGTATTGATCCCATTCTTCTTCCTCCTTCAAAGGATTGATCAGAACAAGTAGTTTGGCTCTAGCCTCCATGAATTCCTCAATATTTCCTTTAATGCTTTGGTCTTCCAGGTCCACTGAAGCCAATAATTTGCCCACATCAAAGTCCCTAGTGAACGGAACAGTTTCATCCTTCAACATTCGTTCAACTCGTCCGGTGAAAAGTTCAGAAGCATATCGAAGCACCAACAGATATTCCAATGCGGAATACTTGATATTTGAGTTGGAGGATTTTACCATTGTATCCTTTCTCTTTTTTCCCCAAAACAAAGAAAAAAGCTCATGGCCAGTTGTCACAAGTTTGTTGTGAAGGTCATTCTTCTCCATCGGTTCAATCATTGAATCTTATTCCTTGAAGGAACTTATAAAGATACAAATACATTCTTCCGAAATTGCCATCTCAAAACTGAGGTTTTGCTAAAATTTTGGAACCAATGTATCCAATTGTCTGACCAACCAAGAATGCAGGAGAGAACTGCCAAAGTTTGTCTAATATGACCTGTTTGTTATCCTCAAAGATAAATTGGTTCCCATATTTTGTTTACTATGGAAGATGTAATAAATCCAGATCGGATGGATTTGGCCGATAAGATTGGAGAACAGTTGTATCGATCAAATTGGGAAAGAATTAAAGAAGCTTTGAAAGCATTGGATCCGGATTTTGCACAAATGATTGTTGAAATACCATATGGAAGCATTTATCCTCGGACAGGTCTTGAAATTAAAGAAAGAGAGATAGTTGCAGTCACTGCCTTGACCTGTTTAGGGTTAAAATCACAATTGAAAACCCACATCATTGGATCGTTGAACATAGGAGTATCAATAAAAGAACTGACAGAAATATTCATACATTTGTCCATGTTCATCGGATTCCCAAAAGCGATGGAAGGGCTGAAAGTACTAAAGGAAATCAAAGAGGAGAAAAATCTTTAGGTCAATCCGCCCCTTTCAGGCAAATGTCTATTGTTTTGGTCGATCAGCCCCATTTCCTTGAGCAAGAAGAAAATCACTCCCGCGGTAGCACCCCAAATGTCCTCGTTATCCAAATAAAAATGATGAACCTCATAGACAGTTCCATTGTGAGTTCTGTGCTCTATCTTATGGATTTCAGGGTTCAAAAAGGCAGAAACTGGAAGAAAGATGACACGATCAATTTCTGAAGGCTCGGGCCTTATGTTTGACAAATCTAGGACTTCTCCGACAATCGTTGCCACATGCTGAAAATATGGAGTCCAAAAGTCATGCCAGCTTCCCAAAACACGGATGCTTTCCTCGGGTAGATTCAATTCCTCATATGTTTCCCGGAGCGCTGTTTCCACCTTGTCTTCATCAGTCTTATCAACCTTCCCCCCAGGAAATGACACCTGCCCTGAATGTTTCTGCAATTGCGTCGAGCGCTTTGTCAAAATAAACCACGGCTCATTGTTTCTTTGAAATATAGGGATAAGAACAGAAGCTTCAGGAGTGTTGGACTGATGGAATTCCCGGGTGTTGAGCAATTGCATCAGCTTGTTCTTAAACTCAAAGTAATCAAGCTTCACTGAATAGCATAGGCAGTTTTGGTAGAAAAGTAATTGGTTTGAAGATAGTCAAGTGGGCATTATTGTTCCGAATATACTAATATGGCATGAATGACATACTCGATATGTAGCACATGTTGAAAGGCCTGACAATCACAGTAATCTTGCTACTTTTCTTTCCTCTAGCACAGCCTGGAATCCAAGGTCAGACCGGCCAAATGCAAGTTCTCATCTTATATGAAACCCAACAGGGCAAGCAGTTTTTGGAGCAGTTGACTGGCTCAATCAACAACACCAAAACCATTAAAGCAAATTTGGATGATGAAGTCACAATCAAAGAAACAGATATTGATCTCATTTTTGTAGAAGGCGACATAAAGGACATGTCCGATTCCCTTGAAGCCCTTTTGGAGGCTTACGTTGTAAAGCAAGAATACAAGGGATTGGTTGCATTTTCATGGAACATCAAAGAATTAAGCGGGGATGTCAGGAGATTTTTGGGAGTTGAAAACACCTTAGGAGATGAAGGAGAGGAAATTTTGAATTGGCAGATCAATGTTTCGAATACACTTACCCAAGATGAGTTTCAGCAATTCACAATTCAAGGAAAGGGCGGACTTGTGGAACCGACAGAAGATGCAATCGTCTTGGGAGAATTTACGGATGTCAACAGTTCAGAAATCAAAGCAAAATACAAATTTCCTTTGCCAGCCACCATATATAGAAATACATCAAACTCCATTGTTCTTTCGTCCTTTTTCGAATTGGGATCCGAGGATAATGGAGCACTCACTTTGACACAGCTCCCGCAGAGCTTGATTGAAGCTTTCATTTCAATTTTTGTTTCGGCCTTCACACCGCTTTTTACATATGTAACGGGTTCCAACCCAATAAGCGAAGAGACAGTAGCCACAAACAACACAGGCTCGGTAGGGGAAATTCCCGCAATAGTTTCCCCCGATTTGTACCTTATTATCCTAATTATAGCAACTTTCTTTGTATTGCTATTCAAACCCATAATCGGATTCTTTAGGTGGATCAGTGAAAAGTCATGGGCGATGGCTATTGCAATTGTCAGCTCAGTTTATCATATCCAAAATCGACAACTTACTGAGGCACAAATTTCCATGAATCCAATTAGAGCTACAATCATGGATTATCTTGAATTTGTTGGAACCTCAGGGGCACACCTGAGAGAAATAAAATCAGTCGTTGGTGTTGGAATGGGCAATCTGCTGTGGCATTTGCAGGTTTTAGAAGAGTATGGATGGATTGAAAAGAGAAAGATAGGTCGTTACAATGTCTATATTGCTTCAGAATTCATTGGAAATTTTGATGCTGATTTGAAGGCTTTAGAATTGGAATTGAGATCAAAGCATGCACAGCCTCTAATTGAGTTTCTTCTTTCCACAAAACCCATTGACATGAACATATCAAAGATTGCACAAGAAACTGGAATTGGCAGGAAAGCAGTTCGAACAATACTTCGGACACTCCAAAAGTTTGAGGTAATTAAGAAGGAAAAAACAAGTGAAGGGATTGTATTGAAGATCAATGAAGCTGTTTTAGAGGAGTTGCTCAGAAGAATTGTTGAGAAAGCCAGATATGACGCTGCTCAAATTGAAATCAATGTGCTAGAATAAACGATGGAGGGTTCTTGAGATATCTGCTTGGAACCGGTCTGGCAATACCAAACGTAACGTGAGCAATGCTTCCTCTGTTTCAATTTTTGTTATAATGGCCCGTATCCAAATATCATCCAGCGCGGTATCCACCAGCTTAAGCAGGAGAGATTCATCATTGATTCGTCTCAGTGCCTCCCACCTGATGCTTGAATACGTTTTTTCATTGGATGCTATTTCAAATAGGATATGTTGATCGCTGATTCGGGAAACTGCACTCAATGCAGTCCAAATTGATTTGAAGTTGAGCGCTATTTCCTTCAAGATCTGCTGGTCTTGAATGATAAAGATACCAAATTGTTTGATGATTTCGTCGTCAGTTTCAGTAAGAAGTTGAAGCAATTTTTCTTCATCCAAATAAGCCAATCGAAAAATCAGCTGTATTATGATCTTGTCGTCCTTGGTCTTCTTGATTAATTTGATGATTTGTTCTGGATCATCCAATTGGTTTGCCGCATTGAAAAGCAGATCAAAATCCTTGAAGAAACGTTGGATTTTTTCGCGTATTTGATCGCGGCGAGTTGAAGAACTCACAAAAGCCCTTGGATATCCTACCTATTAAGCCTTTCTTGAGATAGTTACGTTGCACTGAAAAAAGAACGGACTGCCTTTTCAATAATTGAAGGATCTGAATCTATTTTCTCTAAAGATTGCTGTAGCCATTTTGGGAGATTTCGTTTCACTTGATAGCTTCCATACCGGAAATCCACTAATAGAATGAATGCACGGTCATCCAGAGATCGAACTGCCCTTCCTGCCGCTTGGCTTGCCTTGTTAACAGCAGGTATAACATAGCCCAGCATCTTTCCCATTCCTTCAAAGTTGGATTCCAAGAACTCAATTTTAGCATTGATTCTGGGGCTAGGAGGGGCATAAGGCACTCCTACCACAACAACAGAGTTCATCATATCCCCTGGAAAATCAGTGCCCTCAGATGATCTGCCTCCGAGAACGCTCACCAAGATTGCCCCCTCTCCTTTTGATTCCGTTTTGAACTGTTCTATTAATCGATCATTTTCTTCGGAACTGGCATCAGAAGGGATATGGTAAATTTTTTTTCCAACATAGGATCTCAGCCCAGCGTTCAGAATTTCTTCCAAAATGGAATAGCTCGGAGCAAAAACACCGACATTTTTTGGAGTGGCATCTGCAACAGCGGCAATCACTTCGGCAATTTTTTGATAGGTCTTTTGGCTTCTGTGACTGTATAATGTACTCAATTTTTGAGTGTAATATGCCTTTATGTTTTTTCGATCATACGGAGATGGAAGAATTATTGTTGATGTCTGTAAGTCCGAAAGCCCAGTCAAAAGAAGATAAGCGTCTGCATCACCCAATGTTCCCGTCAAGTGAACAGACGAATAAACTGAAGACAATACAGGAGACAGTATTCTTCTTGGGTCTAAACTGGACAGTCGCAAAACGGCATAACGATTTGAAGGATCATTTTCAAAGGTACGTATTTCCATAGACTGAATATAATCTACCCGCCCAATTGATTCATACCAAGACAAAAAGAATTCACCAATTCTTCCTAGGCTTGATCGTGGCTCTTTTCCTTTGCGCAGCAATTTTGTTCGAATTTTCCAACCAATGGCCACCATATCTTCAAAAAACGAATCATCAAGTTCAGTGTTGCATCTAAGCTCCAGATCTTCCAAAATATCCTCCCCGTTAACTTGTTGCTCCACCTCGATTTGCGATTTCAGAGTCAATTCTGTGAAAAGTTCCTGACAAGCTTCAAAGAATGGCACAAACATGGTTTGTCGCTCTTCTCTGGCCTCTCTAATTGCTCTGCTGAACGAGAAAGATGACAATTCACCAGAACCGATTTCAACGGCAACATCAGGAAGGTTATGACATTCGTCTACAATGAGAATCAGATCATCCAAATCAACGCCCAATTGTTCCAAAAATGAAGAACGTATGGCGGGATCGAACAGGTAAAGGTAGCTGCATGCAATTACGTCAACTTCAGCCATCAGTTTTCTTGCTGTCTCTGCAGGACACACAGAGGCAGCTTCTGCCAATTCGAAGATGATTTCCGCTGTTGCAGGGAGTCGAGACAATTCCTTCAAGATTGGGTTCATACGTGCTTCATCAGCCATATTCTTGAAGTATTGGCATTTTTTCAATGATTTCAGTTGTGTACACATCTCTCCAGCACTTCTGGGGGTTTTGGCGTAGTTTAGCACCAGTTCATTGAGACACATCGAATTTCGTCCCCTTAACGTAAGACCGGAGACGTGAATCTTGCTATTTTTGGCAGACTGATTGAATTGAGATATTTGATGAAGTTCATCAATTACCCGATCCATTTGCGAATGTGTTCTGGCCATGTAGACAATGATCTTTTTTTCCTTTTTGGCAATAGGAAGTGTGGCGGCCAATGCGGCAATAGTTTTGCCTGTTCCGTTGGCAGCTTCGACAACACAGTTTTTTCCTTCCTTGACCAAAGAATAGAGAGGATCCACAATTTCTTTTTGGGCTGGACGGATTGAATATGGAAAGTAGGACTTCCAATGAAATAGCCCATCATTCATGTAACTTTGTTGAATTTTAAGAATTTAAAGAGGAATCGTTTGATGATAGAACAATAATGCTCCTTCAACTGATCTTTTTCTGTGGTATACACCGAAATAATCCCGCGAATTTTTTTATTTTGAATTAGTGTAAAATTTTCTGGAATCTAGTAAATCTGTTCACATTTGTGATTGCGATATTTTATAAAGATAAAACG
>JALUTL010000399.1 GCA_027016475.1 Candidatus Heimdallarchaeota archaeon | reverse complement strand
TGTTAGTTGCATCTCCAATTGCATATATGTTGTCTGTCCCCTCAACCTTGAGTGTATATCTGTCTGTCTTTACCCATCCTCCGTTTTCAGCGATTCCTGCCTTTTCAAGAAATTCCTGCCCTCTATGTGGTGGAACCATAATCAACATGTCATACTGAATTTCCCCTCCTTCAACACTATAAATGGTTTGATTTTCCGTGTCAACCTCGTCCACATTGAAGAATGTTTCCAGATTGATCCCTCGTTTTTCCAATAGGGGTTGAACAACCTCATTTGCTGTCTCTATTGAAAATGCTCTGTTTAGGGGAGACAGGTATGTGATGTCAACTCGATCTCTCAACTTCCTTTTCCTGTAGTAGTCGTCCAGCAGGAAACATACCTCCAAAGGTGCAGGTGGGCATTTATATGGCAAATCTGCGATTGCAACAACAATCTTTCCTTCACGGAATTCCTCTATGGCTTCAGCTAGTTGTTCTGCCCCTTGTGGTGTATAGAACTGGTGAATGCTTTTGTCCCACCATTCTACCACGTCAGGTCTTATGCTCGCCCCTGTAGCAATAACTAGATAGTCATAGTAATAATGCACACCCTTTTTTGTTGTAACCATGTTTTGAGATACATCTAAGCCCACGATCATGTCTTCAACTGCTTTGACTTCCTTCGGAATGAGGCTCCTTGAATCACGTACTAAGTTTTTGGTTTTTTCCTTGCTGAACATGGAAAACAAGAACCCCGGTTGGTAGACATGTTTTAATGTCGGATCGATCATCGTAATTTCAATTGGGATTTTTTTCTTCTTCGCCTTCCTGAATATCTTGTTTGCAACAATGGTGCCACCTGTCCCTGCTCCGATAATCACTATTTGCTTTTTGTCCATTGTTTATCCACCCTTCTTTCTCTCACCCTTTTGAACGAAGAAATGCCATTCATCACCCTTCTGCTGTATTTCCAAAAGCTTGTGGCTTGTTCTGGATATCCAACTGGGTATTTCTTTCTCACTGCCTTTGTCATTGGAAATCAACTCGATTACATCCCCGACATTGGCGGACTTGATTGCCCTGACCAATTCCATCATTGGTCCTGGACAAAAGCTTCCTCTTGCGTCGATTACTTTTGTTGCTTGCATTTTCTTTCCTCCTATATTGTCAATACTACATCTGCACTTTCTGCTTCTCCTGCAAAGTAGGCAACTCCAGCGATTTCATCCACAAGATCAATGAAATCCTCCTTTTCGAATCCTCCCAATTCTGCGACAAGAGCGCAGACCACCAATTTTACGTTGCCCAACTCTTTGATTTCTTCCATCAGTTCCCACCACGGCTTGACCTTGCCTTCGTTCAACGAATTTGATACTGTATGGGCAAAGTCAATGAAATTGCTGTGTATCGTTGTGTTGTGGTAACAATTCTCTTTCAACAACCCCCACACTGAATCATTCATCGCAAAGACAATGACATCCATATCCGAGACGACTGCCCCTGAGACAATCATGCTCATAGTCATAAAGTCCGTATAGTTCCCGCTTTTCAACAATATTGCTATTTTACCCATGCTATCACCTCAAATGTAAAGTGTAATGTCTGCATCTTTTGCGAATTCCAAGAAAGTTGCCGCTCCGCCAAACTCTACTCCTTCAATAAAATCCTCTTCCTTGAACCCTAAGACATCAACAGTCATTTGGCATGCAATAAGTCGAACCTCTGCCTCAAGGCACAACTCTAACAGCTCTGGTACTGATGGAACGTTGGCCTTTCCCATCCATGATCTCATCATTTTTGTTGCCATTGCAGTCATGCCTGGCAGCCCTCCTACAAAATTTGGTACTGGGATAGGCATTGCAGGATTTGCCAATGGCGGTACCTTCAAATTCTTCCCCTTTTTCTTGTGGACAATGTCCAACCCATAGAAGGTAAAGAATATTGCTACTTCCATATCCATCGCTGCCGCTGTGCTAGCCAATATGAGTGGTGGATATGCTTGATCTAGTGTCCCTTTTGAAGCGATAATTGCCATTCTCTTCTTTTTTTGCATTTCAGACATGCTTCATCATTTCCTCCTTTTGACCAAAAAAACAAACTTCTCTCCTTCCTTAGTTTCTTCCAACAATTCTTGGCCTGTGGTTCGTGCCCATGCTGGAATGTCCTTTGCCGACCCTGGGTCAGTTGAAATGATTTTGAGAATCTGCCCAATTTCAATACTGTTGATGGCTTTTTTCGATTTGAGAACTGGCATTGGACAATTCAGTCCAGAAGTATCCACAATTTTGTCGGGTTCCATTTGTTCACCTCTTTGAGCTTTATGTGCTCTTACGTATGGATTCGTTTTCATCCTTAAAAAACAGAATTGATCGTGGATGGACTAATCTATTTCAAAATTGAAAAAATTTGTCATATGTCTTAATAAAGTACTATAA
>JALUTL010000398.1 GCA_027016475.1 Candidatus Heimdallarchaeota archaeon | reverse complement strand
CTTCAAATGTGTCAATTTTTGTGTGGAACTTGCCGTCAAACTTGACAGACCAAACGTCAATGGAACCTTTTACTATAGAGATATTGGGTGCTGAAAATCTTTCCATAGAGAACTTTGAGAGGGTTTCATTTCCCCCATTTTTTGCACCTGACATTGCATATAGATCTTACTTGTTTTTTCCGTTGGGCCTCTTGCCATCCTTTTCCGTCGAACATTGGAATGATGAATGGACATTGCACATTGGTCTTTTCTATGATGAAAGGCAGTACCTTGAATTGGGATCGGACAAGGGTTTCAAAGAGTTCATTGATCATTAAGGTACCTTATTATTGAATTCCCATATTGAGGCATTTGGAAAGTTTTCAGGTACTATTGAATTTCCTTTGCTTGAAGAATTCGAAGCCTATTCCGATACAGTTGAATGAAGGAATCTTAACAGGATAAATTTTTTTCAACCCCTTTTGTTGGTGATGGAAATTTCCTTTGTCCTGATCATTTGGCGTGATCTTGCAAACAAAAAGTCGTTATATTGGCTTCTGATGAACCGGGGAGCAAACAAAACCGCTTTGTTTATCTATCTTGGTTTTTGGGAGGGAATTCTTCCCCTATTGCTTGGTTTAGGTATAGTTGGTGTGTTTTCCTTAAATTATTCTTCTCTTATTTCGATGTACCTTTTTGTCCCTATGTTGTCAATTAACTTTTCCATCTTTTTGTTTGTAATTTCCAAGCAATTGAGATCTATAGAAAACTATGTCCTTGGATACCACAAGGCTCTGAATAACGATATTTTCGCAGATGACAAATTTGATCAGGACAGTGAGTTGAAAAAAGACTTTTGCTACCAAATTATTGAAGCGTGCCTCCCTCTTGCTAATCGCATTGAGTATTCTCAATTTTGTCCTTTCTCTTTATCAACGGCCGTTCATCAATAAGGCATAATTGGTTTTGCTTCATATGGCTAGATTGTTTCCATATCCATCCATGGCCGCTTTTTCCTTATGATTTCTTCATGTTGATTGCTGCGATAGTGGCGGTTGCATTTACTTCAACTTTGATGGGGATGGTGTCGTTTTGGTTCATAAAAATCCATGGGAAGCTGAAATGAAACAGAAGTTTTGTCTCATTCCCGGACAGGTTTCGGGATCGTCTTTTCGTTCCAAACCTTCATAAAAGGGGATATCTATTCCATTGTAAAGATGACAAAGGTTGTTGATCGGGTTTCAGACTTGGAGCGGATGATGAAGGACTTGGTCTATGTGCAACGGCAGCCGGAGATAAAGCTGGCGTCCTTCATAGAGGAGATGCAGGAATTCAAGCAGGAGATGGCTGAATACAAGGAGTTCACTGAGAAGAACATAAGGGAACTGAACCAAAAATGGGGGGAATTGGCGAATCGGTTGGGCACCATAGGCGAGGATCTGATTCTGCCATGTTTTGTACAACGTATGGAGAACTTCTGGGCCTGAAGGATCCAATCGAGATTCGTTTGAACAACAAAGCACGGGCAGAAGGGAGAACCAAGGAGTTTGACATGGTTGTCATCTATGATGAAACGGTTTTGGTAAACGAGGTAAAGGCAACAGCATCTCTTCGATCAATTGAGGCTTTCGTGAATTTCAGCAAGTCGGAAGATTTCTTTAAGTTCTTTCCCTATCTGAAGGGCAAATGGCTAATTTCGTTTGTTTCTGCGATGGAGTTCACTGACGAGGCGGTACAGGAGCTGACTGCGAACAAGATATTTGCCTTGACCCCCTGTCCCGACATGCAGATTCTGAATTTGGATCAAATCAGCTAGGTAATTTCTGGATGTCATCTGTAGTGTTTTTTGTATGTGGCAAACCCGATTGAAGCGACAATGACCAAGATCTGGATATCGGTTGAATGTGTGGTTGATTGTAGCCAAATGGGAATGGTTAGCTTGTCTAGGTCTCGAACAGTTGCGTAAGGAACAAATCCGTATTTTTGTGCCAAGGCATGAAGTTCCATCTGTTTTTCAGGTGAGGTAACATAGTCAACGACCAGAACCTCCTTGTCATTTGGAAAAAGATCCAAGAGGTTGAGTCGTTCATTGAGGGATCTCTCGTCCCTTTACGTTTTTGCATCCAAGAAAAAGAGATCCTCTACGGCGATTCCATCGATGATTGACCTGACTGTTTCGAATTGGAGGAGTCCTTCACCGTTTTGGGGAATGATCACGGTGTTGTGTTCTATTTGTCTGGCAAATGTTGTAACAGTCTCGATCCAAGAGACCATGCGTTCAGCTGCGTCAGAAATCCCTTTTTCCTCATAGTATTCATAGGCATCGACATGTCGAAATACAGGCCATCAAAACCAATGTTCATGATAATTCTGATGTAGTCAAGGATGATTGTCTGCCATTGGTGTTCCCAAAACCTTACCTTGTAGTTGCCTTTCCAATCAGGGTTTTCTTCATCCAGCCAGCTTGGCGGATTGTTTTTCCAAGTTTCGTTCCAATAGTATCTGTAGTCTTCAGCTTCTCCTATGCTGATATAGGAGATGACTGTTTTTCCTTGGTGTTTCAGCGTCTCTATTTCTTCAGGCGACCATGTGCTTGAATTTAATCCGTCCTTTGAATAATCGATAACGAGCAGGTCAAAGGGGGAGTTCATCAGTTCCATTATTTCGGCATTTTGCAGTTGATAGCCCCACGGACGGACGTTCTCAGTGTTTGCAGATGTAGGGAGGATGAAGATGATACATAGGAGGAGGGCAAAAGTCTTCATTGAAGAGACGATGTGGCCGGAGTCAATAAAGCTTTCCAATCTATGGATTGTTTCATTGCTTGGCTTTCGACAGTGATTAAATCATAGAAATGGTAGTTTCAAGCAACGGATTGATTTCAAGGAAATTCTTGCGCATTTTGGTCTGCCTTGACATTCAATGGGTTTTTATTTTCCCAATTGGCCATAAACGTAAGGCAATGTCAGATCTCAAACAGCAGATCCCCTCTTTGGAAAGCGCCCTGAAAAACTATCTGTATGCACAGACACAGCTTTTGCGGGGGTTTGAGGAATTCAAGGAGGCGATGCGTGATTTCAAGAAAGAGAGCAACAAACGGTGGGGAGATCTGGCCAACCGGCTAGGCACGTTGGTAGTTGACATAGTCGTTCCAAACCTTCCGAATGTATTGTCCAAAACTTTTGGTTTGGGTGAGCCAATTGGGGTCATGTCGAACATAAAGCGGAAGAACAGGGAAAGGTGTGTTTCAGGAGAGGTTGACGCTTTGATCGAGTATGATGATGTCATATTCGTGAATGAAACAAAGTCAACGTTGCATAGTGATCACATTGAAAGATTTGCGCAGTTTATGGGCGAAAGGTTCCAGATGTTGTTTCCAGAATATGGCAAAAAGAAGGCTGATCCTGTGATTTCCTCAATTGCAATTCCTGATGAGTTGGTTTCTGAATTGACGGAAAAGGGCATATTGGGGGTTGTGCTGCTCGGTGATATCCTTACTGTTGTGAATCAGGGAGATATCCGAATGCGATATGGGTTTGATGGTTAAACCTGTGGGAAGTCTGGTCACAAAACTTTCCGGCCAGTGGTTTATGTCTGGTTTTTTAGGCAATGAAGGCTATAGCGGTGATGATTATTGCAATGGCGGCTGCGAGCAGCGGCTTGTTGACGTAAACTTCCTTGGGGACATAAGCGAGGGCCTCGGGATCTGTAAGCTGTTCGGCTTCCATTGTCTCCACCTCAACAGAGAAGAAGGCGGTGACAATGCCCAATCCGAATGTCAGGAAGGCGAAGAAGTTGTTGGTTGGTGAGTTGATGATGATGTTCAGGGCGATGATGGTCAAGGATGCGGCAAGGATGAGAAGGTTTGTTTTTGTTGGATTTGGTTTTGGCAGTGTTCTTTTTCTTTTGTGGTATTTTGAGGGGTTGATTTCCTGGAATCCTTTGGAGAGGACTTCTTCAAGGTATTCTTTTTTCTGCTCTTCACTGAGTTTGACGGTGTAGCTGTCATCCTCTTTGGCAGGTCTTGCTCGTCTCTGCATGCCTTTTGACTTGAGCTGAGGGATTTGCTGCTGGTATTTTTCTGGGGAGTAGTCACTGAGCAAATTGCCGTAGAAAACCCACTCAAATTTTTCGTATGGATAATGGAGTGAGCCACCCCATGCTTTCTTTGACCCTTCACCAAAGAATGTGGAAAAGAGGTTGAATGCGGCGATGTCCAAGTCCTCTGTCCAAGGGTCGGTTTGGATCTGTGGAGGTTCAATTGCATTCCAATCCTGTTTTGCCAGTTTCAGTCCTTCTTTTCCGAAAAATGCCCTGTTGTTCCATTCAAGCTTCCACAGTGACAGATCCATGGGGGGAATTATGTCGGAAAGTAGTGGAAACCGTTTTCTCGCAGATCGTCTTGTCTTTATTTCATAGTGTATCATTTCTTCCCAATGCGGTGTCAAGGTTTTGGTTAGGTACAGGAACTCGAAGAAGTCATAGACCAATGGCTGAAGGTATTTCGGAAGCAGTGCGAAAATTCTCCATTTTTTGAGGAGCGGCGGCAGAAGCATGAGCAGAAACGGTCGAGCGTGGATACCGTCATTTCCCCATCTTGTAGCCAACCTGAGAATTGCCTGCGTCAATGCCAAGTTGTCCAGAGATTCAGGTTGCTCGCGAATGATCGGCAAGTAGTGTTGAAGCTCGTTCCAGAAGGTTTGTGGGCTGATTTTGTCCTTTTCTGCGAGCTGGATCAACTGGAACAGTCCTTGTCGAGTTCTGGGGGGCAACGGTTCTGAGCCGTAGACGATTTCGAAGTGGGGCAGATCCATGGACTGTTCGGAAGGGAGCTGTGGCTGATCAGGGAGGTATCTCAACTGCCTGTGTTTCCGAAGCGCGATCGGTTGGGCAGTGATCCAGAACATTTCGTAATGTATGGGAAAGGCCAGCACATTGAACACGAACAGTATTGCCAATCCAATTGTTGCGGATTCAACAGGCAGAAAATTGGCCACTGAAACATAGACAACTGTTACAGCAGTGAACAGAAATGCCTGAAGGTGTTCCCATAGGTATTTTGGACGGGGAGGAATCCTGAAGTCATAGAGGGATTTCGGAGTGTAGTTTGGCGGAATTATTGCAACTAGATAAAGAAACGGAAGACAAAGCAATGCGGAGGCAAAAATGAAGATGGCAAAGGAAGGGTTTCTGTTGGCTATATGAAAGGCGACAAAACGGAGGACAAGCACATTCCCGATGATGAATAGGGCATAGACAAGCAACCCATATCTGGTAAATGGGTCTGCACGCACAAACCTGAGCACCAGCCGCATCAATGCAAGAAATGCAAGAAAAAGGACAATAGAGGCACCAACCGCCAAAAGGGAAAATGCTATTGTTCGTTCATGGGTCTGGGAAAGAAGGGCCGAAAATGCAAGGAAGCCTAGGAGATAGACTTTCGGATGCTTTTGGGCCGAATTCAGAAAGGTTGCTGTCACCATCGGCACATTGACAACTGGTACGACAATACAAATAGGTTTTGTAGGTGATAGGACAGGTTATGGTGTACACATGGTACAGATCCAATGAGCTGTCTGTGCATCATAATTGAAGATATTGAAGAACTTTGCCTCTCTCAGCTGGTTGACCAGACTGTCCTGCTCTTGGCTGGTCAGAAAAGGTTCGCTGATGTAGGCCAGGAAATCCTTGTCGTACTTTTCCTTGTAGGCCTCATAAGCATCCTTGACAGCTGAAACGGCATCACCTGCGCTTGCAGGAACTATCAGGCTTTTGCCCAGCTTGATCCCAGAAAATGCAATTTTGAGCCATTTGTTCCAGTCCTTCGTCTCTGTCGTAAATGGCCTGTCCTCAGGGAACAGGCAGTTGGGACTCGTCCCTTCACACACAAAATGGAGGATAAGTGTCTTCCTGATCCTGCCTTCAGTTGAAAACTTACGCGGCGTCGGGAGCTTCTTGTTTATTTCTGCAATGAAATCCTTCAACATGGAAATGTTTTCGTCCACGTACTTCATCAGGTCTTCCGTAGATTTCACTGCCTCTCTGATCTTTCGGTTCTGCTCTTCGATCGACATGGCCAAGGTTCTGAGCGTTCTTCCCTCGTACATGTCCACTATTGCACGGGCATTGTCCCTGACATGCTCTTGGTCATGCCCTTCCAACGTCCGTATCCCCTGAATATACGGCTCCAGCAACTGAGGATTGGTCTCGCCCAAATTGCGCATCTCCGACAGCACCATCGGAAGCATCTCATCGGAAACCGTCTGTGACAGTTGCCAAAGCTTCTCCAAATAAACAGGTGCCATTTCAGGCACTTTCTGTCCGATAATTCCAAGAATGTTCGGGACAGTATAGCCAAGATGCGGCTGGAAACCAATTGCCGCAACCATCTGGTCGACATATTTTGCAACCTCTTCAGGCGCAACCTTCGCAGCTTCTGTGAAAATAATGACTGCCATGCTTGATGTCGCCATGACCTGAAGCGCAGGTGCAAACTTGTCCAAATGAGGAACTGCCAATGCACCATTGCCCTTGGATACCTCAGCCAGAATTGACAGAAGCGTGGATCTGTATGTCATGTTGGTTTGGTACAGCTCAATCAACGTGTCATATTCCCTCTCAAATCCCTCCCTGTTGTAGTTGTACATGGTGACCAATGCACTGATCAATGTCTCATTCCCGTTCTTTATGGCTTTGAATATTTCTTCGACATATGGTGCAACCACTTGTGGACTGTTGAAAACCGCTTGCGTCAATGGAGCCGATGCAATTCCCGCAACCGACCCGCCAGCATTCATCAACCGGAACAGAACTGGTGCATGAACCTGCAACAAGGACGGATCCATCTGAAATTTTGTGTGAACCAGCCCCATCAGCATCACGCGGGCCATGCCGAGCATGTCCTCATCACGCAACTGCATTTGGGAAAGCCTGTCCAATGCGTCCATGATCGATGAAAAATGCAAATCAACTGCCTGAGGTATACTTTGGCAGACAATGTTCACGGAAGAAAGAATATTGAAGCTCGTAAACTGATCCTCAAACTCAAATGAAACAGACAACAAGTTGGAAATTTCATTGACCAGCACACTGGGATTGCTCTCAACCAGCCTTTGAAGCTCTGCAACACCAGATGCTGGATCTGAGCGAATGCTCTCGATGATCGACATTACCAATGATTGATCGTCATCCCTAATTAACCTATCCTGCCAACCACGGGCAACACTTATTATGACCCAAGAAAACATATGCCTGTGGAATTTCGTGAAATGATCAGGTTCCGAGATTTTCATCATATAATCCAAAACATTGACCTCCGTACCATGACCAAGCTCAACAAATGGATCACCATTTCATACATTGTCCTTCTCGCCATCACGGTGTTCCCGTTCACTTTTCCGAGGGTTCTGTTCATCATGGCAGTCTCTACTTTAGCCGTCAGCCCCATATTCGAACCGGAACGACGATCCCAACTCCCCGGGGAATTCAAGGCCTTCCTCATTTTCTCATACTCAACTGTGCCAATACTCATAATCTTCCTTCTCTATGATACTCAAGGAGATCCAACCGCAGAATTCTTCATTTCCTTCATCACAAACCTGTACGCACTCAAGACAGAACCCGCTTGGAGCATCGCACTCCGCTTTGTCATTCACTCCCTACTTACTTTGATGCTCCACGCCGTCAACATCCAGATTTGCAGGCTTGAACCTCAAGCTGAGCATTCATATCCCAAAGAAAAACCGACCTCCATCGCAGAAGTACTCACAAAAAAAACTGAGGATGACCTGAACAGTTGATACGATATTCAACAACCCTGTAC
>JALUTL010000397.1 GCA_027016475.1 Candidatus Heimdallarchaeota archaeon | reverse complement strand
TCGAAACTTGCAATTGGGTTTATAGTCTCATTGACCACATATTGAACAATCCTTCTGGATGCATTATGGATATCGAATGGATCAGCAATGACTGTTCCGTTTTCATAGTAATTTGAATACTGGAAATAACCTGTTATGTTCTGCCCAGCCTTCAACCCATACTCTTCATTTGGCAACATTTTGATTTGTACAACGTCCAATCTAATTGTCAACTGACATCGCGGTTGCTCAGCAGATGCAACGGGCATTGCAATCAACATGGCAATTATTAACAAAGCAGTGGTTTTTTTCATACGTTGCGTTTTTTTCCCATATATATATGGCGAGCAACAATCATGCAATCAAAACAGTCAAAATTTGTTGCACTAGGTCTGATGCTTTTGACTGCCTTGGTCTTTGTTCCGACTGGGGCAGATGGATATTATGAATCTTTTGGCTCGCGATTCGATGCGTTTGAGCACACTAAGCTCAGAATCGTGGATTGCCTTGAACGAGGACACAGGATACTAAACAATGAAGTTTATGAAGATCGTTATGACACCAAAACTTTCCAGTTCAAATACTCTGACGGCGTTACAAACACGATCCGGTACTCCTATGGTGATTCAGACCCAATTGAACTTATGGGAGGCGATAATTTGGGTAGCACTGACGATGGGAAGATGAAAATCCGATATGAATACAAAATAAATGGTGTGCATGGCATTGATTTTTACCTCTATGATCCTGTCCATCTGGGTCAATATCCTGGAGGGTCTGGCGGATCAACCTGCTGGTTTTTGACATTGCGTACAATCAATGATGCATTCCATCTCTTTTGTTAGTAACTTGAACATCTTGACCATGAATGTTTGTTTTTCAATATTTGATTCAGCAGGATTCAAACTCCCCTGAACCTCAACTACGACAACCAAAAATAACAAAACCAAATACCTCATCACTCAAAAATAAACCACAACAATCTTAAACATTGCCATAAAACATCACAAAACCTTGCGCCTCAAACAACTAAACTTACAACAAAATTTATAGACCAACAATATCATACAAAATTTGAAATGGGGCTATAGCTCAGCCTGGTTAGAGCACCCGGCTCATAACAAAAAATGTTGGATACCGGGTAGTCGCCGGTTCAAATTTCGTACTCCCGTGGGAAACGGATGAAATTCCGGCTAGCCCCATTCATACCATTCTTGAGGGCATCATGATGAATCTATAGATATTTTTGATCATGAAGTTGACATTTTGCTTTTGCTGCGAATGTATTGATCGACAAATATTGGTATCCATTTGAAGGGATTTTTTCCTATGTCTAGCGATATTTCCGGCTGGTGATCTGAAAGTTGCGGGAGCGACGAGGATAAAATCGATTTGGACTTGGTCTATTTTTTGCTTCGTCTTTGTATGAACCCATCATATGGATATACTTCGTCGACTTCTACATTTTTGTAGAACACTTCGAAAATTATCATGACGAAAATGAAGAGTGCTATGCCGATCACAGCATAGAGCCACCATGGGAATTCAACCCTACTGCTCCCAAGAAGGTCAGAAATGATTGCAGAGGCAAGAAATGTGATTTCCCAATAATCAAAATGGAACATCCTGTGGCAACTGTAGTGTGTCTCTATCTCTGATCCGATACAAAGCGATCTTTATTGATGTCAGCTGGAACAGTAATATTGAAACCGGGATATATGGCTTTTGTGGTGTTTTCAACAATTATGAATGTTGCAGACATCGTGATGTTTCGGAAGGTTGGAATATCCGTTTGTTCAGTATAGATAAATATTTCAGGTGGGTCTATTGTTTCATTGACTTTGTATTTTATCAAGATCCCTGATGCATTATGGATATCGAATGGATCAGCAACGATTGTTCCGTTGTCATAGTAGTTTGAATATTGGAAATAACCTGTTATGTTTTGCCCAGCCTTCAACCCATACTTTTCATTTGGCAACATTTTGATTTGTACAACGTCCAATCTAATTGTCAACTGATATCGCGGTTGCTCAGCAGATGCAACAGGCATTCTGCTTGCAATCAACATGGCAAGTATCAACACAACAGTGGTTTTTTGCATACATTGCGTTTTTTTCCGATATATATATGGCGAGCAACAATCATGCAACCAAAACAGTCAAAATTTGTTGCACTAGGTCTGATGTTTTTGACTGCCTTGGTCTTTGTTCCGACTGGGGCAGATGGGTCTAAAGAGTACCTTTATGGTCTAGAAACTGATGCAATAAGCACATGAATATTTGTCAATTTGAGGTTCAAACTCCCCTGAACAGCCATCGAATTGCGAGGGCGGATGCCAGCATGAGGGTGAATGTCAGGATCAGGATGTCGTAGAAATCCAATGGGGGCAGATCGACATTCATTCCGAAAATTCCTGATATGACTGTTGGGATGATGAGGAGTGAACCGACAATTGTCAGCCAGTACAGTCTTGTATTCATGACATGTGAAGCCATTGACAGGTGGATGTTAATGACATCATTGAGTGCTGCCTTTTCATTGTCCAATTGGTCGATGAAATAGAGGACTCTGTCCTCGAGATGTTCAACTCTTACATCATTGAATGAGCTGTCCTGCATCATGGCGCGGATGACTTCCAAATTGGCCCGTGCATCCTTGTGTGTTGCGTATATCCTTCCTTTGAGGTCAATGATTTTTGCGATGAACTTTTTTGCTTGAATGTCTCCCTGCAACTGTTCCTTTTCCATTTCCTCTATTCTGTCCTCGATGAAGTTTGCGACATGGATGGACTGCTCCGAGAGCTCTTCCAAGATTGCTTCTAGCAAAGTATATATGTCAAATTCATGCTTTCTCCGGAAGAGTTTGTTCATTATCTGAACTATGTAGTAGTGATCCTTGTTGGTAATTGAGAAAAGGGTATTCGAAATGATTATGAATGAAATCTGCAAGTTGTGGTCGTCACTCACAAAAATCTCTGTTGTTGGTATCCTGACGACGAGTACCTTGTAGGTCTCGTCATTGTCCTCCAATGTGAGATATTCCTGAAATCTGGGTCTTTGCTCTTCCAGAAGGTCATCAATGAAATCCTGAGTTCTGTCCATAATTTTCGGAAGAATATTCTTGATGTCATCATAATCCCTTATGGACACCCATCGGAGTTCCCGATTGTGGATGTCGTTAATGTCTTGGGGGATTTCATTCAGGATTTCCACTGGTCTTCTGTTCTTGAAGACAAGTGTTCTTATCATAAACCAAAACAGACTTATGGATTTAAATGGCGTGTGGTCTTGTGCATCCTTTTCTGTTGTCCTGATGCTGGTTTTTGGATGCCCAACAGGGTAACCATTTTTCAATCTTCCATTCGGTGAGTTTATATTCTGTCCCTTGAAAGGGTTCACAGGATGCCAAAGGACGCTTTCCGTGAAATACAGGAGGAACTGAACGGACAGCATTTTTCACGTATCGCCCGTGATTATCGGCTGTTGAGGACAACAGACATGGCTCCGATTGTGACGATTTCAGAGTACCTTCGTCATTTCTACAACCTTAAGATAGTGGATGTCGGCTGTGGTGCAGGCAGATATGATCGATTGCTGTTTTCGGCATTGGGGGACAACATTGAACTTCTGTCATGTGTTGACAGGAGCAAGGAAATGCTTAAAGAATTGCAGAATTACTTGGCGTCAAATGGAATCGATCGTTTCGAAACGTTCTGTGGTGTTGCAGAATTATTACCATTTGAATCGTCATCAAAGGATGTCGTGATGTCATTCAATGCCCTCCACCACTTCAGGCTTGAAGATGCACTGAAAGAAATGTTCCGAGTTCTAAAACCTGGTGGATGGACATTTCTTTACACTAGAACTCCATTGCAAAACCAAGAGACGATTTGGGGGCATTTCTTTCCAAAGTTCAATGAAAAGGAGACAAGGCTCTACTCCTTGGAACAGCTGGAAAAAGCGGCTATGGCAGCAGGACTTGAGTTTGAGGCATTCCAGTTCTTCAGCTACAGGCGTCACGATACATTGGACAGGCTGGTCTACAAGGCGTACCAGCACCATTACTCCACATTTGTACTGTACGATGAGAAAGAGCTCGAACTGTCGCTGTCTGCTTTCAAGAAGAACATTCTTTCCCATTTCAAGGATCCATCGCACATTTCATGGATAGACCGCAATGTCATGGTCATTGCACGGAAAATTTCTGATAATTCTGTATAGGTGATCCAATTGGCACTGGCACACTTCTTTCAATTTCGGCAAGTTTTTAGACCATAAAGGTACTTCTTAGACTTTCTGATAAAATTGAAGAAATAGAATTATTAGGGAAGTTTCTAGAGATCAAGATAGTGCAAGTACAGCCATAGCTCCCTCTTACAGGCAAAATAGTACTGAATTGCAAGGCCTCCAATCCTTTTCCCCTCTCCTTTCACCATATTAGGTCTTCCTCCTTCATCAATGTGATGTTGAAGCCGATTTTAGGATCATAATAGTTGTTTATCTGTTCAGGTGGAAGTATCCAAAACCATGTTTCCTCTTCAAGGTCGTGATATGCGCTTGCTATTTTTTGTGCAGAAACATTGATGATATACATGGCCATTTGTGATTTAATTTTGGCATATTCGTTTCTTGCCTGTTGCCAATTTGATTTCCTTGTTTCTGCCAATTGTTTGTATGATTCAAGTAGGGAAATCGCTTCGGTATTTTGTGGAATGAAAAGGGGAAAGGCAAATTTTTCCTCAATAAGCTTGAATGTGGTGCCCAGATCCAAAAATTTGGCTTGGCAAACCATTGATGAGATTTGTCTGCTTTCATCTTGACTTTTTTTCTCTTTTGCCCAATTGAAATATGTTTCAACCATCCGCTTGAAATCAGTTTCAGGAATTGTTGAATGTTCAGAAAGCAAATCTGAAGTAATATCCACAAGAATTTTGTCGTAAATCATTGTGGAAAACCTTCTTCCGTTCTCATTGACTAGGTTTCCGACAATAAGTTTACTTTTTCCATGTTCGCCATGCCGATTGATTCTCCCCGCAGTTTGAATGATGGAATCCATGGGGCCATATCTCTGAAACCAAATTGGAAAGATAGGTCAACACCTGCCTCTATCACTTGGGTTGACACTAGTATGATTTTGTGCTTTCTTTCAAGAAGTGAATGTTTAATCTTTTGAATCCTGTGTTGTCGGTCTTTTGGGGTGATGGCTGCACTTAGATAGTAATGCATCCATCCGTCCTGTAGCCTTTGTTTTGCATTTTGGTAGATTATTTGGGAAGATGCAACTGTGTTGGAAACAATAAGAACTGAATCCATATCCAATAGTCCATGGTTTTCTATCAGTTCATCAATAATTTGATCAGGTGTTATGTTTCTCTCCACATAGTAGATTTCTGATCTGGCCATTCGGTTGAACAATTTGACGCCACTTTCTGAAATTGGTTCCGGTCTTTTGTTGAAAAATCCAGGGAAAGTGGCTGACGACATAAGGAAATATGATTTCAGAGTGCTAAAAAATATCGGCATGAAAGTTTCAAACAGATGCCAATAGCGAAGGGGGAATGCTTGTATCTCATCCATTACAACAATTGAGTTTGCAAGTCTGCTATATTTGAGTAAAGGCTTCTTTGCATGGGTGAAGATTGAATGAAAAAACTGATGGAATGTTGTCACGATAATTTCACTTGACCATCCCTCAATATAGAATTGACTGACATTGGGTTCTTCTTCGATGAGGTCAATGTCAGAATTATCTTCTGCCTCTCGTATGTACTTAAGATCGGCGGTGTGATGATGAACGAGGAGGTTGTTGGAGGAAGTTTGCTTGCCATCAAAGAGAAAATTCTAGATTACCTCATAGGTTTGGTCTACAATTGATGTAAATGGAAGGATATAGATAATTCTGTAAGGTATTCCAGTTTTATTCAACAGTCGGGATCTTAGAGATAAAGCCCATCCTAGGCTGGTTAATGTTTTGGCACCACCAGTTGGTGCTTCCAATGAATGAATACGGAGAGACAATCCATGGTGGATGCATAGTCGATTGATTCCTTGAAGATTTTGCTTCGAAAGTTGTCCAATTCTATACTTTGTTTGCTTTTAAACCACACCCCATGTTTTTGTTGGACTTTTTCCAATAAATCCCAAGTAATTCTGTTTACCGTTTCAGCCCTCATTGCATGAGTCTTGTCTGCTTCTTGCAAGAGGCTGTACCAAAAATGCAAGAGCATTGTAATCCTATAGGGCAATACCTTGAAATCTTTGGTCTTTTGTGTTTCATTGTTATCACATAGCATTTCGATACCTTGGAATGCTTTATTCAGTTTTCGACTCTTTTTGACTAGAGCATCGAGTGTTTCTTGATATGTAATTTCATCAATAAAGCAAGTCCAAGAAGGAAATGAGACCCCAGTATCCTTTATTGCAAATTCAATTATTTTATCCATCCTCTCCTTGATACCCAATGTATCGCTGACCTGTAGCCATAGAATGCTTGTTTCATCTTTAAATTCCTTTATTCTGCTTCTCAAATGATTCTTTTCATCACGAAGATTTTCCAAGTTTCCATGATGTTTTGCTATTGCAATGCTTGCAAGGAGTGCCAACACATTTCTGATATCCTTTTTTGTCCCATTCCAGAAGTTATCCAATGAATCATGCATCAATCCCCAATAAATGTAGACTGAACCAAGAGAAGCATGTTGCTTTTTCGGGTCTCTTTTCCTCCCTTTAGGGTTGCGAATATACTCTTGGAAAAAGGATGTAGCTTTTCCAATGTCATGCAAAGCACCATTTAAGAGGGCAACAGACCTTAGGATATGCGGTTCAGCAATTTCTTCAAATAATTGGAGACAAACATGTTCAAGTATAATTTTGATGTTCTGTGATGTTTCGAATAGATGGCGTGAAAGTGGAACATCAGGATGAGAAAGTATTTCCGGAATGGGATAAACATCCTCCATGCTATTAATCACCATAGGAATACATAATGGTCTGGTTGATCATTTACCATAACCAATGTAACAAACTCTGGAAAATTTTCCTCAATTTGTCCTTCTATTACCTGACCTTTTACATCTAGCACAACTGTGTGAAATCTTTGAGAAACTCTTGCCTCATCCAAATGATGGGCAAATCGTTCAATTGCTATGTGATTTGTAGCTCCTGGATACACATTGAACCCTTGGGCCGGGGCAACACTTCGCGTTTTGACCTGAAAGCCAATATAAGGGTTTACAGGTGTTGCATCAACTTCATCAATGAATTCAAAATCTGCCAGCAATTGCGCCAATCCTAATGCAGGAGGATAATGGCACTCATGATTTTCCAACATACTCTTCATTTTAGATTGGATTCTTTCATCATAATGATTAAAATAGATTACATATTCGGGGTTTCTAAGCATTTGAAACGGAATTATTGATCTCTGAGCAGGGTTCATACTTGAACTGAATGAACTTGATTTCAGAAGAATCTGTTTCAATGGAAATCTGAAATACCGTAAGTGACTTACTGGTTCAAGGCCTATTTTGCAGACAGAAGGTGCAAACACTGTCGATAGTTGGTCTCTTTGGATTCCCAAAATGGCTCCTAAAATACCAGCCAGTGTATGGCGCAGAGGTACAAAATGAGTGGCTTTGGATGATGTAGTATATCTTACTCCGAAATGACCAAAATCGCCACGTAAGGTAAATTTCAGGAGTTTCATTGGAATGCACCTTTAGTAATAGTCTTGAATATTCACAGAAACACCAAGTTGTTTAAATGCATCAACTATTTCGGCTCCGACATACACAGCCTGATTGGCCGTGAAGCGAATGTCATCATCAACCACCAAATTGAGCTCTTCTATCCGATTTTTATGTTTCTTCAACTTGCCAAGTAAGTTATCAAGATTAATTGTATAATCATTTACAGAGCGGATAGCAAGGTCGTCCATTTCACTTTCCAATTTGATTTGGCGATCGAGATCCGAAATTTGAAAGTTTCCTTGTTTATAGCTAATCACCAAAAGAAAGCGTGGGACTTGTCCGATTTTTGACCTTGTTGTCATGTGCTTGATTCCGTTCCACATCCCTTCGTATAATAGATTCAGATCTTCTTGAGAAAGCTGAACCTCTTTGCCCCTATGTTCATTAACAACGCCGTAAAATACAATAGTGGAATAGGGAACGATATATTCTATTCGAAATGTTTGTTAAGAGGCTTCACTTTTTGACGCAAAGGCACCGGTTCCTTTGATTCGTTCAATGGCAACCTTATGAAGCGATTGTCCAATTTTGAATTGCACTGGACCGGTATGCACAATTGAATCATTTTTCTTTCCTTTAAGTTCAACAGGGATAGTTGCTCCAAATAGCCTATCAATGCATCGTTTTAAAATTATGGTGTCTAATTCTCCCAAATTTTCTTTGGTAAGTTCGGGATCAGTCATTTCTGAAGTAAATTGTCGGGCACGTTCTTTTGCATCTGGAACATTTCCCATTTCATCTGGTGGAGCATGGACAAAAATTTCTAGATTCTTAATTTCCCTCAAGTAATCACGGACAGTTCTCTTGAGCCGTACGTCTGAAACTAAATTGACTTGAGATTCAGAATCAAATCGGGGTTTGTTTTCATCTGCAGGGTCTCCATTAGGATTGCAGTATGATGCATCATAAATGAACAATATCTCTTGTCTGTTTTCATTGAGCGTTGTCATTCGTCTTCCTCCTTGTCAATTATTTTCTTGTATCCTGTCCAAATGGCATTTCCATAGGAAAGCCCCATGGCAAAAGTAAAAGAAATTTCTTCATTTGAAGGATATGAAGAAGTTTGCATGAAGTATCTCGATGCTAATGTCTCTAAAGCCGGGGCTTCAAGCTTATTTGCCTTGTATTCTATGAGTTTGGCAATTGCATCAGGAAAAATTTTTTGGATACTTCTCGGGTTAAGTCGTAAACCATCTAGCTTTTCATAGAATGGCATATTTTTCAGGCCACTCTCATATTGCTTTTTGGTGACCATTCTAACCAAAATACCAAGGATAAATACTGCTTTCTGGTAAGAGTTGTCAAAATACGGATTTTGGTCGAACACATCTAGCACTTTGTGTGCTAAAAATGATTTTTCCAGATTAAGGTTTCTAATTTCTACATCTGATTGGGTTTCCATTTTTTTCCCTCCTAGGTTCAATGAACCTATGATTGAATAGAATTGTAGAACTGAGTACACAGTGTGAATAAATGTCCAAAGAATCAGTTCCAATTCAATTGAAGTGTTTTTTTCTTTTCCGATCTGTTTGCAAAAAGGTATCTCATTTGAGCGACAGCAGGGTGAAGAATCGATTTCAAATCAATTTTATTTCCTTTAAATGCATGAGAAACCATTTCGAGAAATGATTGTCTATAAACATCATTATTTTTGCTTTCTTCATTTGGGTATCCCTTAGGAAAGATGTCTCGCACTTTGGAAAAGTTGAAAACAAACTGGGATTCCTTTCCAATTGGTAAGCTACACCACCATTCGTTTAGGAACTCGATCTGTTCTACTTTTCTTTTAGCTTCAAAAAGTTGTACAACACGTGAGGGGAGAACATCCTGTATGATTGTCAATATTTCAAACTGAGAATTATTCAGTTGAAAAAACAAGAGTGTAAGAGCCAAATAATTCTCCGCTTCAGATATTATCTCCAATATTTCATTTTCATCGTTTGTCAAGGTATTTGATAGAGTTACTTGTTTATTTTACTCCCCTTGGCCAAAGTTTTCTTTCTGTTTTCATAGGCATTGATTAGTTCATCAAGAGTCTCTGACATTCCTCTTACATTGATGAATTTTGGAAACAAAAGATAAGGAATACCATTGAACAAATAGCTAAATTGGTCTCGGATGAACGCCGCACCCAATTCCACAATTAGAGCACAATCCATGCACACAGGATATTGTTTCCATACATAGCGTCTGTCAAATCCTGGGGCATAAGTAACTTTGTCATGAGTATAGAATTGAAACGGGCTTGTAAATGCCAGTACTTCTTTACTCTTGCCACAATGAAAGCATTCTCCATTTCCTAAACTCGTGACCCCATATCGTGTATGGTACTTCTCGTTTACATTTGCATAGAATCCGTTTTTCACGAAATTTCTGAAATCTTGACTAATTTTGGAATCACGAAAATCAACAGTCAATAAAAACGATTCCTTGCGTTTAAACTCCTGAATACTATTTGCAACCTTGTTGTCTATTGCATCAATGTTTTCTTCAATAAAGTTAGCAACGTCATCAAACAGATCAGTATATACTTGATCCATATCTTTGTACTTTCTGAACCATTGCCGGATTTTTCCGTCAATTGTCTTTTTTGGGGATTTCTTATTTAAAATGGCAGCAGGCGCGACTCCTGGCCCCTGTGAGGGGGGACGCCTGTAAGGATAAACAGAAGCATGTTTATAGGAACCATACTCCGTGATTTCCAAATCAGATGATTTTATCTTTCCATTTTCTGTTGTGAACCAATAATTGCTAAGTATTTTGACCCAGGATCTTCAGTCAGGGCACTCTCTTTTGGGATACCTTTTGTTTCGGAACGATATTTTCCGATCATGTAGGCAGATTCCAGCATTTATTTCACCCACTATGCTTTAACTTATAAGGTTGGACAAACCCAAACCCCAAAGATCGCTTCTGTCCGAGCCCATCATCCAGAAGCCATCTATGAAATTTTTTTAATAGGGGTCTGGGTACAGTACCGGTTTGTCCCACGTGCTTCCAATTATTAAAAACTCACTACCCCCCTTCTTGATTGGTACTGGGACTTCTCGTCTCAATACCAATTCCTCAAAAAGAGGTGCTTCGAAGTTGAAGTCCATTTCTCCAGTGAAAGCACGGTATCTTTTAAGTGCACGTTGTTTTAGTTCATCATTGAACTGAAGCAAGCCAATAGATTTTCTTCGAAATGAATGATACTTATTACAAGCGACATCTTCAACCAGAACAATCGGACTTCCAGTTCTAATTATTCTTGTAGGTTTGATGTCATATATCTCTACGCCTGTCAATTCATAATCCAAAAATTGGATGTTTTTTGACTTGAAAAAATTGAATATGGTCTTAATCAATTTCTCATCAGGACTTGAAATGTGAAAGGTTGAGTAGTTATTTTTTAAATTGAACCAATCGGAAAAGCAAAAGTTTTTCGAGCGATATTCATCATGAAGAGTAGAGAACTCTGTTTTTTGCAGAGAGTTGTATATTAGTCCCTGAATGGCATGCTTGTTTGGTCTCCTTTTGTTTGGAGATTCTTCAAGAGACCGGAATAAGAACTGAGCTCTCACTAAAATATGATAGCACTCTGTTTGATTAAATCTGTCGTCAAACAAAATTTTAAGTTCAAGAAAGAAAAAAAATCAAAAATTTGGGCAACCATCAATTGTAATTTCAAAACAGTAGCAAAATGTGATACGGAAATAATATTTTTTATAACCATTTTTGGAATTAAGTATCAAATGCCACCATATTATGAAGCGATGCGGAATGAATTGATCAGTTTCAATTTGATGATTCTCTCACAATTGCATGATATGACTCCCCATAGCTTTATTGGAAAAGGAAATGAATTTCTAAGAAAAGCGACAGTATTGGGTGAATCGGAAATTGGCTATACCTTTATTTCAAAAATCCACGACATCCAATATTTAAGCAGTTTAAACATAGGGGTACCACGTAAAAGTAAAGCAAGTATTACAATTGAAATAGAGAAAGAGCTGATAAATCCCCCTCAATTCCGAAATATTGCATCTTTATATGCACTTAATACGTATGTTTTTTGGAATTTAGTAACTAAAAACTTGAAAATTGCTCAATTGCTTGCATTTCTAACGATATATTGCATTATGCAAAAAAGTGATGAACCTCTTGCAAATGATATTTTTGCAAATAAAATAGATGATGCTGTTGATTTGTCTCTTACATTTCAACCTAAGATTAAGACATATCTCTTGCAAGCATTAAGAACATATGACAAACGAGAATATCTTACAATTCTCTTGGATTATTTGTTCAAAACAGTCCAAATTCAAAGAACTACAGGTCTGAATGACAGATTTATCTTCTTTTCATTTTTTAGACCACTTAACAATGACTATTCTAGCCTTTCCAACAAGGAAATTCAATTTTTTGGAAAAGCCATTGCCAGCAAGAAGATTCATCCTAAAGATTTGAGGATGGAAGGAGAGTATTCAACATCAACTGTAACAAAATACTTGACAAGGCTTGGAGGTAGCAATTTTCTGTCGTTGCGATCGTGCTACAATCTTGAAAACCTGAAATTGGACAATTACTACCTTATATTGATCACAAAGACACAAGAGAACCTTGAATTTGTGGAAAAGTTTTCACTTCTTCGATCCTACCAAAAAATCAATTCAATGTATACCACCCATATTATCAATTTTTTCTACCATAATGATGTCAATAAGGTAAAAAGGTGGATCGACAAAGAGATCAATGACCCTTGTAATCAAAAATTTTTAATCGATATTCTACTGATTCGCGTTGATCAGCATCACATGTATTTTTCCCCAACCCTCTATGATCCAATATCAAATGATTGGGGTTCACTTCAGAGTTCCAGTCAAGCGGTTGACATTATTGAAAGTGGAACTCCGTTAGAAGCGGTAACTGAGGATCATTATAGAATTGCTTTTGAGATGATGAAAGGTCCTTACAAAAAATCCAAAATTGCCTACTCCTTCCAGAAGAGCAGAAATTATGTCTATAGCATAATGAAAGAGCTGGAAGAAACAAAAACGGTATATCTTCGCTATGTCATGGTCATGCACTATTCTTTGACACCGCTTTTTGCAATTGTGCCAATTGCAAATTCAAAACAGGAACAGACACTTACCAAATCATATTTTTCTCGTCAACCATATTCCATCATCTATCGTGGAGAAAACCTCATTACTGGAGAACGAATGGCGATTGCATTTTTAGGACTGCCACCAAAACAGGTTAATGGTTTCTTAAAAGCTTTACAGGAAAATTTCCCCAATGCAAAATGGCTCCTTGCCCCAGGGTTGTATGGAACGTATCCGAAATTTTCCTATCAGTTCAAAAAGGGAAACCTGAAGCTACGACCTCTTCCCACTTTGTTCATTAATTCATAGAAAAATAAATAAGCAATTTTGCGCTATCTAAAATGAGGGGGGCGTGGCAGCCTCCGTAAGGCCACGTTAAGCGATTTTGCGCTTTTAACCTCCTCCTCCCTCGGGGAGTGGAATAGGTGTCTCAACATATAATTATCGCTTTACCATTTGTCATCATGCCTCCGCTAGGACAATTGAATTCTGCTTTTGAACAAACAAGAATTTTTGGCAGGAAGATCAAACCAAGCACCAAATATTCTCACCTTCAACGGAAAGAGGATGCATTATTTGAACAGTTACTCAGAACTATGCCTTCAAATGTCCCTTTTCGCAGCATCTATAGGTGTAAATGGAAAAAGGTCGAAGTTGTTCATTGTGAGCTAAGCCCATCAGGAAGAGGATGTTTGAAAATTATACGACATATTGACCATGACCTGAAATCTCCTGAAGAGTTCAAAGAGCTTCGAGAAAGTTGTAAAGGTGCGTTATTTAGGGCATTCAAGGCGCTGAAGGAAAACCTAAATGTCCAGATTGTCACTGAAGAGATTTTTGTTTATGTGTATTGGGAAACTGACGAATTTGAGAGCTTGAAAAACATTGCCCACGAAACAACGATGAAATTGGTAGGAACAAAGTTATACAAAGAGATCAAAGAAGAGGATGCATTGTTTGTCAGCAAGAAATTCATTGTTTTTTTGACACAGAAAAGATTGTCAAGGTATGGTCGTACCAAACTAATCCACAGTCAATTTTATGCATCAAACTTATTTTTCTGCATTGAACTGTTTGTCAATCATTTTCTCAACGTCGATTGGTCAAATTTGCAAAACAGGGATTGGGACAGTGTCTTGTTTCAACTCAATCCATACATTGTTGCAGGAAACTTTAGAATAACGTCCACGGTTCTCAATGGATCGGCTCGACATTGTTTCCTTTTTTTGGACAAGTTGTTAATGGTACGCGAGAGATACAAAGCCCAATTGCTACGGCTCCTGCATTCGTCAAATTTGGGATATTTTGAACTGTTGACCCTCTTCATGATCATTAAGTGGTTGCCAATCAGAAGCAAAGCCACACCTCCATTTTTGAATATTGAAAGGGTTCCGAGGCAGCTGGATGAAGAATCTCTAAAAATCGTCAATTATTTGTCAGATCGTATGAAATTATTCAGGGATCAGGATTTGCATAATCAGGACGGTATCGACCGTTATGAACAACTAATCCAGTACAGAGGAGGAGATGTAGTTTCAGGCATTGTGAAGGGTATTGGATACTCATCAGGAAGAAACAACCACAGGGTTGAAAACAAGTTGATTGAATTGGAACGAGCTAAGGTCATTGTGAGCTATCGTCCATCAAAGGCCAAAGGGATAAGAAGAAACGGTAAGGTGTACGCGATTTCCATTGATAAATCCTCCTTGAAGGAAATTATCGAAGACTTAATCCAATCAATCTTGCGTACAGAATGAAATTTGAAGCTACAGATTTTTTCCATGGAAATAATTCAATCTATGACAACTAGACGGAGAAATTAATCCCCACAAATGTAAAATAGAATTGGTTGATTGCAAAAAAGCCATGAACCAATATCCAGTATAATTTTTTCCGACAGCATATAGGTCATGATAGTCCTTACAACTATCCTAAATTCCCTCACCTTCTTTGTCTTGAAGGTTTTGGCAATTACGACCACTGCATCACTGTTTCTCTGTGATGAACCCGAACCTGATTTCGAATCAGGAGGCGCACCGCCCTGCCCTGATCCAACTCCTTAAGCTTGGCATTAGGTAATTTTTGAAAGCCATCAGGTTCTTCCATCGCTCCAAAGGTACAACCAATAGGAAAACAACCAAAAAATCATAATTATGGGAAGAAAATGCATATTGGATGCCATTAAGCCTGCAATGCATGAATAAGTCAAAATTTTGATTCCGTGAAACAGCGCATGGTGCCATTCATGCCGCTGCTGTTCTTGCATATTGAGCCATCCATA
This sequence comes from Candidatus Heimdallarchaeota archaeon, assembly GCA_027016475.1. Lineage (GTDB taxonomy): Archaea > Asgardarchaeota > Heimdallarchaeia > Heimdallarchaeales > Kariarchaeaceae > WAKA01. Next base: position 5,434 of record JALUTL010000397.1, on the reverse strand, counting down.
AACCAGCCATGAGATCGTATTTGCACACAGGATGCACATCAGGAAAATTGAGAGCTGCCATGAGGAAAATCGGTGAAGACTAATAAAATAGCCAATCGACAATATTTGGAAACCAGCAATGAGAAATAGGGTGTTCCTGATTCCATAGCGTACAGGAAATGTGTTGACCTTTCCGACAAGATCCAAAGGATAATCTCGAAGGTCACCTGCAATATGGGAAAACAAATCCAATAAACCTACAAATATGGCATAATACCAATCGACAGCAGATAGGCCGAAGTAGGATGCCACAACCATGTAGAAGGTTATACCGGAAAATGTCCGGAACATGTATGTGCGTATCATTTGCCTCTTGTGCTTGAAGTAGCCATAGAGCATCCCGCATCCAATCATTGCGTAAAGCCATGCCAATGTTAAAACCCCACGTGTTGCTGCCAAGAAGGTCATGGTCAACAGCAATGAAAGGACAGAGGCGAGCAATACCCATGATGGCCACGTATGAGATGTGAACAACCTGTCCCTTCCCATTTTTTCATCATCTTTGTGATGGAGATAATCATTCAAACCGAACAGGAAGGGCATCAACAGGAAGAGCATGAGCCAGGCCCTGATGAAATCAAGTGAAGAAGGAGACATGCCTTTCAAAGAAATAACCAAATAAACAATGACCAACTGATGGATTATATGGAATGGCCTGACAAGCATCAATGACTGTCTTATGAGCTTGATGTCCGGAAGGACAAATTTCCACGACAGTTCAGTATATAAACTCATACCGTATGAACAGATTGAAGTTAGCTTTATAAACAAAACCAATTATACGCAAAAAATTTATTCAAAAATTTGCTTTATTTATTGCATTTTTGGATAAGAAAAAGAAAGAATAAAGAATTGCACTATAATTCTCGGAATTCTTCGAAACGTCCATATCCGACAGCTGTTTTTGCACCTAACCCATACTGCTGCAAAGCTTCCTGAAGTAAGTGAGCAATGGTTTCAAGTACATTTTGCTCAGTAAGCGCTGCAATTTTTGTTTCAATTTCATCCTTTTTTTCCCTCAATTGAGCTATGCAAAAGCAAAATGTCGTATTTACAACGGTCGGGAACAGAATGGGGACAACATTTTCTGTGTCTGTCGGCCATTGACAGCCTTCTTTTTCGTAATATTTTCTATAATGGACTGCCATGACATCAGGAACAATTGTAGGACTGTTTACTGGAAATGCATCGAAAAATATTATGGATCCTGACATTTCGTTCCCATTTTCATTTCCCTCGTTTGATTTTCCAAAAATAAAAGCGAATCCCTGATCTTTTAGTGCTTTGGCTTCATCACCCTCGAAATGTTTGTCAATCAAGTAAGAACGAAGTGCTCCCTTTATCGATGAACCAGGGATATATGGCAACCCCTGTATGAAGTGAAGAAGGATGCCTGTTTCATGGACATTGTCTTCTCCGAGTCCTACAATCAGCCGTCCTTGTGTTGATGCTTCAAAACACCTTCCGCCGAGATTTTTCACAATCCGACGCTTCCTGTTTATGAATGAAGCAATGTTTTGAAAGCTACTTTTACTTGGCAGATTTGCGATTCTACCTCTTGATTGCTTCCCACCACTTTGGGGTCTAAAAAAAACAAAACCACTCTTGCTCATGTCCTGATCATTTCTTTCAAACATGGCATATTTGGTCAAAGAAAGCAAATAGTTGTCTACCTGAAAGGTAACCATTTTTTTCGTGTCTTTGGGGAGACAGTATAAATTATGATCTACAGAGGGCTCAATGTTGGGAAATTGAATTTTGGCAGGTTCAAGTTTGGCAGGGTTTGAAATGGTTGGAGGTTGACTAGGTATTACCTTGAACCTGTAAATATTTTCTCTAGTTGAAATTCTTCTAGTTATTACTTTTGCTCGGAAAGGTGGCTTTGGAAGATCTTTGACAGCAGCGGGGATTGCATTCAATGTTTTTTCTTCACCATTGTCCAATCGGAGTGGTTTGTCGTTTGCTGTCGATTTTCAGGACATTGGCTTCATACTCAATCATGTCATCCTTGTTCACTTTCCTCACCTTCAGCCAAGGCATTTGTGAACCTTCTCATCCAATCAAACAGCTGGATTGCTTCATTTGTTACCAGTCGATACTTTGGTGTTTCCAATTCACAGATGCGGTTCATAAGCTCGATTCCATCATCTGAATTAACTTTGAAAAGGAAATGGTCTTTCAGCCACATTCTAATTGCGTTAATTGAAATTTCATATTCTTTGTCTCTTTTGCTTAGAAAAAAGGCAATAGTAGGTGCAAGACCATTGGTCTGAATCATGGAAGGCAACCTTTTTACTTGTGTGTTGACTTTGGGAATCAGATTGTCCCTTAACGATTGAACTTGATCCAATGCAAATTTTGCCATCTGTCGTCCATAATCATTGTGCATTCCCTGTCACCTCCAATTTGTTCAGTTGAAAGTATCCCTTTCCCAAGGTTGCATTTCCCCCAAGTTGAACAATTTTATGGTTAAAAGTTTCTGAGAATTTGTCCAAGCATTGTTCGGTTTCCAATTGTGAGTTTGGAGGTGGGTTAGAAATCAAGACAAAATAAAGAATGGTGTCTTCAGGCAAGTACTCTTCCTTGAACAATTGTCCTTGTGCCACTGTCTTGGTTTCAGGATCTATTCTTATCCGCGTTACAATTTCTGTCGAATGCATTACAAAATCCCTAAAGTCATCATCTGACAAAACAACAACATCTTTTTTCAGTTTATCACGCCAATATTTGTCATCAGCAGATGGATAAATCACTTTGGACAACTTTATCATCAATTGAGTGAGTTTCTCTGATTTTGAAACCTCAATTGTAAATTCCTCCAATACCACATTTGACCCTCCAATCAACAGGTCGGATGATTGTGTAACTTGGTTGGGTTCAATCGATTGAATCAACTCATTCTCAAAATTGGATTCCCTTGCAAACTTATAGATCACTGTGGGACATGTAACCCATCCGAAGACAGATTTAGCAGACTTTACAGGGAAAAAGAGTATCCGCGCATCGGTAAATCCAAGCGAAGCTGCCTTGTCTGTTGCTGTGCTTTCGCCTCCGAACAGCTTTTCTTTCATTTCTCCTTGAGGAAATGCGGCCCTGAAGCATCCTTTGAGAGAAGATCCTTCGATTTTTGGGAACATAGCGCTTCTGTTAAACTTTCAAAATCTGTAGGAAGGTCTACTTTGACAACAAAAGATAAACGGAATTTTCTGCTTTCATATCGTCTAAAATTCAGAGTGTAAAAATGTTGATCTTGGACTGTATTGGTTCTCCTGTCTATTTTTATGCCTATTTTGGTTTCATTTGTCATGGCTTGCTCTGCAATAAGTAGTTCGTGGTTTTTATCTCCATCCATGTATTTTGCAAAACTTTCAACATTCATCAATGGAAGACCACTAACCCCTTTTGCTAAAGATGAAGACATCATAAAGGCAGAAAATGGTGAAGAGGTTATGGCATCCTCATCTTTTTCCATCCTTAAAGTTTCACATTTGACAAAACCATATTCTGTCATTTCACCACTAGGAACCAGATCGGCAGGTGCCGGAAGAAAGTATCCCAGGTCATCTCCCGCGCGGTTCCATACCCTGTAGAAAAGGCCTGAAAGTTTGATCTGCTCTGCAATTTTTTTGAGGTTCTCAACATCTGCTGTCGAAACCTTGTTTGCCCTTAGAAATTGCGCCACAATTGCACCATGCAAAGTCGTTAGTGGGGGGAAAGCATAGCTTTCAGCTTCAAAATCCTCCCCCATGTCAAATGGTTTGCTATTACGGAAAAATAGCACATCATATGGGGTTAGTTCAATATACATTAGTTGGCCCTCCTGGCTATCGCATCAGCCAATTGAAGAAAGGAAATGACTGTGTTCCAATCCTCGTGTTCAAGCATTATGCTTACATTTTGGACAATCTCTGTCACAGACAATGGCTTCCATCCTTGGGGATTATGTTGCTTTGCCCGCTTGAGAACTCGTCTCAATTCCAACCGAACCATCTGTCGATCCTCGTCATCCAATTTCTTGTCCAAAAGGAACCTGAAAAAATTGCTTAATGCGTAAATAAATCGCGGGGAATAGGCCCCTAATCGGATGTTTTCAATTAATCCTTGTAAAAACGGCAGGGTATCCATTTGAACGGTTTCATGCCCATAGTTCCATTTAAATAGACCCATGGTTACTGAACCTCCGTGGGGAAAGAAGGCTATGGCTATGGAATCCTTGTCAGGCTTGGCTTTGGCCATTTTCTCTGCCTCTCTCATGCGGCTTAAGGCATGTGCAAGGTTCATTCTGTAATGAACAAAGACCAACCCCGCAGAAGCTGTTGGGTTCGTTTTTCCTCCAAGCATTTTCGGATATTTCGCCCTTAATTCATGTGCGGTCTGTAATGCATTGTCAAGTTTCAGGACTGCCATTACATCATCACCTCCTGCATAAACAAGTTCTCCCCTGTAGCCGTTGGCTGACGAAGATGATGTCAGAAATACCTCTCGAACCTCATGAGTATAATCCAGCAATTGCCGCGAAATTTGCTGCTGAATATCAAAAAGCTTCCCAGTTCGTTCTTCTTCACTAAGAAATTTCCCAGAAACTATTTTCCCCATGTTGTCCCCATCCATCAGAAGAAGACAATAGTATTTGGAAAGAGTAAGACCTTGGTCATTCAAACTTGTGGTTATAGATTTTGCCAATTCCCTAAGCTTCTCCAACTCTCTCTCTTCAAACCTTCTTCCAAAACGATTGTATGCCACCTTACTTGTTTCCAAGCTCTCCGGGAACAACACTTGGATATCGTAGCTTCCTTTCATTGTTGATTTCAGGATTTCAAACTCACTGATTTTTGTCAAGGCTTCTGCGACATGGACATTGGCAATTTCTGAAACTGAATTAAACTTGTGCGAGCCCCAAAATCGCTTTACAAGACAGACACCGCAAAGCATCTCACCCAATTTCCCTTCTCTTGATGTGAAATTTTTAATTTCCTTCCCTCCACCCTTGTTCCTACCAAATTGAAATATGCCAGATCGTTCTCCACAGTTTGTGCACCGATATCCTGAATTCAAACTTTGGACAGCAAACCGATAAATTCCTTTAACTGATGCAAACAATGCCTTTAGGCGATTGTGGACATAATTTTGATCAGAAGTAAGGGGAATATCCGCCCAATCAATATGCAACAACTCTCCAATCTCTTTTTGGACTTTTTGTTCCAATTTATTATCCAAATTGGATCCAAAAGTACTGTTCTTGACTCTTTTAACCCCTTCTTTAACAAACCAACATTTGATGTGGTTTTTTGTTGCTTCCCCCAAATCAATAACTTCATTTTGCTCATATCTCAAAATGAAAACATTTGGATAAGAGACTACAGATGAAACTTGACCATGATATATTGGATAAACA